>JAHBSN010000138.1 GCA_019639095.1 Actinomycetota bacterium | reverse complement strand
GCCCGCCCACGTTGTGGTGGCTCTTGATCTTGGCGGCGCTGGCGGTGCCGGACTCGATGACGTCGGGGTAGAGCGTGCCCTGCACGAGGAACCGGGCGTCCTCGATGCCGCCCGAGACGTCCTCGAAGATGCGGATGAACAGCTCGCCGATGGCCTTGCGCTTGTCCTCGGGGTCGGTGAGGCCGGCGAGGCGCTCGAAGTAGCGGTCAGCGGCGCGCACGTGGATGAGCTCGATGCCCTGGTGGCGCTGGAAGGTCTCCACCACCTGCTCGCCCTCGCCGAGGCGCATGAGGCCGGTGTCGACGAACACGCAGGTGAGCTGCGGGCCGATGGCCTTGTGGACGAGGGCGGCGGCCACCGCCGAGTCGACGCCGCCGGAGAGGGCGCAGATCACCCGGGCCGAGCCCACCTGCTCGCGCACGAGCTCCACCTGGGTGTCGATCACCGAGCCCATGGTCCACGCGGGCGGGCACTCGCAGACGTCGTAGAGGAAGTGCTCGAGCACGGCCTGCCCGTGGGGCGTGTGGACCACCTCGGGGTGGAACTGCACGGCGTGGATCTTGCGCGCCACGTCCTCCATGGCCGCCACCGGGGCACCGGGCGTGGAGGCGGTGACGGTGAAGCCGTCGGGCGGCACCGAGATGGAGTCGAAGTGGCTCATCCAGACCTGCTGGCGATCGGGCTGGCCGCCGCCGAACAGGATCCCCTGCGACGTGACGGTGAGCTCGGTGCGCCCGTACTCCCCGGTGCCGGTGTTGGCGACCACACCGCCGGGGAGCTGCTGGGCCACGAGCTGGGCGCCGTAGCAGATGCCCAGGACGGGGACGCCGAGGTCGTAGACCTCGGGGTCGATGGCGGGGGCGCCCTCCACGTGCACCGACTTGGGACCGCCCGAGAAGATGACCCCCGCCGGCTCCCGGGCGGCGACCTCGGCGGCGGTGATCGTGTGGGGGACGATCTCGCTGTAGACGTGGGCCTCGCGCACCCGCCGGGCGATGAGCTGGGCGTACTGGGCGCCGAAGTCCACCACGAGGATGGGGCCGGTCTCGGCCACGGCGTCGGGCAGGCGGGGCGTGGTGGTCATGGGTGCACCGGGGTGATCGTGAGCTCGGCCTTCTGGAGCTCCTTGAGCGTGGGGTAGCCGCAGGTGGCCATGGCCCGGCGGAGGGCACCGGCCAGGTTGGTGCGGCCGTCGGGGCGGTGGGCCGGGCCCACCAGCACCTCCTCGAGCGTGCCCACCGCCGGCGCCGCCACGCGGGCCGAGCGGGGGAGGTCGCGGTGGCCGGTGTTGAGGCCCCAGTGCCAACCGCGGCCCGGCGCGTCGGACGCCGCGGCCAGCGGGGCGCCCACCATCACCGCGTCGGCCCCGCAGGCGACGGCCTTGGCGATGTCGCCGCCGGTGGCGATCCCACCGTCGGCGATGAGGTGGACGTAGACGCCGGTCTCGTCGAGGTGGCGCATGCGCGCCGCGCGGGCGTCGGCGATCGCGGTGGCCTGGGCGGCCCCGACCCCGAGCACGGTGCGGGTGGTGGACGTGGCACCGGCGCCGACGCCCACGAGGATGCCGGCGGCCCCGGTGCGCATGAGGTGGCGGGCGGCCTGGTAGCTGGCGCAGCCCCCGACGATCACCGGGATGTCGAACCGGCGCACGAACGTCTTGAGGTTGAGCGGCTCCTCGTCGTCCTTGGTGACGTGCTCGGCCGACACGACCGAGCCCTGGATGACCAGGAGGTCGAGCTCGGCGGCGAGCAGCACGTCGGCGAAGGCCGGGAGGCGCTGGGGCGTGATGGCGGCGCAGGACACCACGCCGGCGCTGCGGACCTCCCGGATCCGGTCCCTGATGAGCTCGGCCTTGATGGGCTCGGCCGCCAGCTCCTGGAGCCGCACCGTGGCGGCGGCGTCGTCCAGGCCGGCCAGCTCGGCGATCAGGGCCTCGGGCTCGTCGAAGCGGGTCCAGAGCCCCTCGAGCGCCAGGACGCCCACGCCGCCCAGGCGCCCGATGGCGATGGCGCTGGCCGGGCTCACCACGCTGTCCATGGCCGCCGCCATGATCGGCAGCTCGAAGCGGAAGGCGTCGATCTCCCACGAGAGGTCGACGTCTTCGGGGTTGCGGGTGCGGCGGCTCGGCACCAGCGCCAGGTCGTCGAGGCCGTAGGCCCGACGCCCGGACTTGCCCATGCCGATCTCGATCTCGCCCACGACGTGCTCCTCCACCCCGATCCGGGAAAGGTCCGAGCCTACGCCGTGCGGTGCGGGCGTCGGTCAGCCCGGCGCCACCCGGTCGAGGTCGGCCAGCCAGCGCTCGATCAGCACCCGCCAGCTCCCCTCCTCTTCGATCCAGCGCCGTCCGGCGGCACCCATCGCCTCGGCCTCGTCGGGGTGGTCGAGGACGCGGCGCACGGCGTCGGCCAGCGCGGCGCCGTCGCCGGGTGCGGTGGCGATGCCCGCACCGGCCCGGCGCACCAGTGCCGCGCCCTCGTCGTCGCCGGCGTAGAGGACCGGCCGACCGGTGGCCATGGTGGGGAACATCTTCGCCGAGCGGACCGAGCGGAACAGCTCGAGGTCGCGCACCGACGCCAGGCCGGCGGTGGCCCGCCGCAGGTAGCGGGCCACGTCCTCGGGCGCCACGGGATCGCGGAAGGTGACGTTGGCCAGCCCGCGCTCGGCGGCAGCCCGCTGCAGGTCGGGCTTCTCGGACCCACCGCCCACTAGGACGAACCGCACGGGCAGGTCGCGCAGCTGCTCCGCCGCGTCGAGCACGACCTCCAGCCCGTGGACGTAGCCCTGGGTGCCGGCGTAGAGGAACAGGTGCTCGCCCGGCTCGAGGCCGAGCTCGGCGTCCACCGCGGGGTCGGCCGGTCCCGGGGAGAAGGCGTCGGCGTCGGCGCCGTTGGGCAGCCAGCAGATCTTCTCCGGGTCGACGCCCTTCTCCACGAGCGCCTCGCGCACGCCCTCGGTGACGGCGGTGACCGCGGTGGCGTTGCGCAGCATCCACGCCTCCACCCGCCGCAGCAGGTCCACCAGGCGGCCCTCCCCCACGGCGCCGACCTCGACGATGGCGTCGACCCAGAGGTCGGCCACGTTCACGACCACCCGTCGACGGCGCAGCCGACCCCACGTGGCCGCCGGCAGGGCCCCGAACAGCGTCGGATACTCCACCACGGTCCAGCCCGCCCGGCGGGTGCGGGCCAGCCCGACCACCGACATCGCGCCGAACGACGCGTAGTTGAGCATCCTCCTCACGCCGCTGCCCATCGACGCGTAGAGCCACACGCGCACCACCCGCACGCCGTCCTCGTCGGCCACCTGGACCGGCCTGCTGCGCCAGCCGGGGAAGAGCCGGCCCGTGGGGTAGTTCGGGATGGCGGTGAGCACCTCCACCCGGTTGCCCCGCCGGTGCAGCTCGCGCGCCAGTGCGGCCAGGCGCACCTGGGCGGCGCCGCGCTCGGGCGGGTAGTACTGGGTGACCACGAGGAACGACCCCGTGCCCCCCTTCCGGCTCGTCACGCGGGCTGGTCTACCACCCGCCGTGGCGGCCTCCGGCTACCGGCCCCAGTAGTTGGGCGCTTCGGCGGTGATGGTCACGTCGTGGGGGTGGCTCTCGCGCAGGCCGGCCCCGGTGATGCGCACGAACCGGGCGTGGTGGAGGTCTTCGATCGTGGCGGCGCCGCAGTAGCCCATGGCCTGGCGAAGCCCGCCCGTGAGCTGGAACAGGATGCGCCGCACCGGGCCCTTGTAGGCCACCCGCCCCTCGATGCCCTCGGGCACGAGCTTCTCGGCGTCGATCACGTCGCCCTGGAAGTACCGGTCCTTGGAGTACGAGCGGGTCTTCATGGCGCCCATGGAGCCCATGCCGCGGTACTCCTTGAACCGCTCGCCCTGGTAGAGCACGACGTCGCCCGGGCTCTCGTCGACGCCGGCCAGCAGGCTGCCCAGCATCACGGTGTGGGCACCGGCGGCCAGGGCCTTGGCGATGTCGCCCGAGAACTGGATGCCGCCATCTGCGATGACGCCGGCGTCGAAGCCCTCGGCGGCGCGGGCGGCATCGGCGATGGCGGTGAGCTGGGGCACGCCCACGCCCGCCACCACCCGGGTGGTGCAGATGGAGCCCGGGCCCACGCCCACCTTCACGGCGGCGGCGCCGGCGTCGAGCAGTGCCCGCGTGCCGTCGTAGGTGGCGACGTTGCCGGCCACGATCGGCACCGGGAACTCCTCCACCACCTTGGCCAGGATGTCGAGCACGCCGCGGGAGTGGCCGTGGGCGGTGTCGACCACCAGCAGGTCCACCCCGGCGTCCACCAGCGCACCGGCCCGCTCGAAGGCGTCGGGACCCGTGCCCACCGCCGCGCCCACCCGCAGTCGACCCTGGGCGTCCTTGGTGGAGTCGGGGTACTGGATGCGCTTCTGGATGTCCTTCACCGTGATCAGCCCGGTGAGGCGACCGTCGGCGTCCACCACCGGCAGCTTCTCGATGCGGTGCTTGCCGAGGATGGCCTGGGCCTCCTCGAGGGTGGTGCCCACCGGGGCGGTGACCAGCCCCGTGGAGGTCATCACGTCACCGATGCGAGAGTCCGGGTCGTCGTGGAAGCGCAGGTCCCGGTTGGTGAGGATGCCCACCAGGCGGCGGTCGCCGTCGGTGATCGGCACCCCCGAGATCTTGAAGGTGGCCATCAGCTCCTGGGCGTCGGCCACGAGGGCGTCGGCGTGGAGGGTGACGGGATCGACGATCATCCCCGACTCGGAGCGCTTCACCTTGTCGACCTCGGCGGCCTGGTCGGCCACGCTCAGGTTGCGGTGCACGATGCCCATGCCGCCGGCCCGGGCCATGGCGATGGCCAGGCTCGCCTCGGTGACGGTGTCCATGGCCGCGGAGAGGATCGGGATGTTGAGCTCGATGCCCGGCGTGACGCACGACGCGGTGGAGACCTCGTTGGGCAGCACGTCGCTGGCCGCCGGCACCAGCAGCACGTCGTCGAAGGTCAGGCCTTCGGTGGCGAAGCGGTCGGACGGTGCATCGGCCATGAGGGCTCCCGGAGCGGCGGTGGTTGCCGCAGGCTACCGGGCCGAGGGGCGCCGGGGTACCCGGGACGGTGGCGGCGCGGCGGTGTCAGCGGCGGAGCGACTTGAGGATCTGCCGGGCCACGGCGGTGTTCATCTGGTACATCGCCGTCTTCGACGCGTCCCGGGCCAGCTTCACGACGCCTCCGCCGGTGACCTCCTCGACGCTGTCGAGGCCGTCGATGATCGCCTGCTTGGACGCATCGGTGGCCTTGTAGCCGGCGCTCGTGAGGGCCTTGACGATCTCGCTCTGGGCCACCGGCTCGGGCGCCGCCGAGGCGATGATCCGGAGGGCCTCCTTGGTGAGCTCGGCGCCCTGCTCCACCACCTCGTGGGTGGACAGCTGGCCCTCGTCCTCGCCCTCCACCGACGCCAACCAGCGGCGCACCTTCACCACCAGCTCGCCGTGGGTCTCGCCTTCGAAGGAGATGGTGGCCATGCCTGCAAGCTATCGGTCCGCCCGGCCCCCGGCGAGGGAGGCCCCGGTCAGTTGGCCGACGGATCCGCCGGGTGGTTGGCGAACCAGGCGACCTCGCCGGGCTGGCGGCGCAGCACCCGCGCCCACAGCGCCTGCGGCTCGGCCACCACGAGGTCGTCGGGCTCGGCGTCCACGGGCCACCACGCCCCGTCGGCCAGCTCGTCGTCGAGCTGGCCCGGCGCCCAGCCCGCCGAGCCGGCGAACACGCGCACGCCCGACGGGCCCGGGTCGCCGGGATCGGGCGCCTGCTCGAGGTCGACCACCCGCGCCGGGCCGACCACGACCGCGAACGGGTCGCCCGGCTCGGCGGACCCGGCGAGGGCCAGGCCGAGCATCGAGCTGGCGTCCACCGGGCCGCCCACGAACACCACGGCCGGGGCGGTCGCGTGATCGACCCAGCCCGGCGCGACCTCGGCCACCGGCACGTCGGTGGGGCGGTTGAGCACCACCCCGTAGGCGCCGGCCGGGCTGTGGGCCAGCAGCAGCACCACCGTGCGCTCGAAGTGGGGATCGCCGATCAGCGGGGTGGCCACGAGCAGCCGGCCCGTGTGGCCGCTCACCGGGGCGCCAGCTCCGCGATCAGCCGCCACGTCGCCTCCACGTGGTGGCGCCGCGTGGTGGTCTGCCCCACCGACATCCGCAGGGTGAACCGTCCGTCGAGCACGGTGTGGGTGAGGAACGCCCGACCGGTGCCGTTCACCCGGGCCAGCAGCTCCCGGTTCACGTCGTCGCCGCCGCGGTGGCGGAAGCACACCAGGTTGAGCGGGGCCGGCGCCGCCAGCTCGAAGCGGGCGTCGTCGGCCACCCACCCGGCCAGCGCCTGCGCCCACGCCACGTGGCTGCGCACGGCGGCGGCCAGTCCCTCGGCGCCGTAGGACCGGAGCACGAACCAGAGCTTCAGCGCCCGGAAGCGACGCCCGAGGGGCAGGTGCCAGTCGCGGTAGTCGATGACCGCGCCCGAGTCCGACGCCTGGTTGCGCAGGTACTCCGGGCTCACGCTCAGCGCGGCGAGGAGCGGGGCCCGGTCGGCCACGAACATCACGTCGCACTCCATGTTGGTGAACAGCCACTTGTGCGGGTCGAAGGCATAGCTGTCCACCAGCTCGAGGCCGTCGTTGACGAAGCGCAGCTCGCTGCACACGGCGGCCGCCCCGGCGTGGGCGCCGTCGACGTGGATCCACGCATCGGCCTCCCGGGCCACCTCCGCCATCGCCGCCACGGGATCGATGGCGTGCGACGACGTGGTGCCCACCGTGGCGGCCACGAAGAAGGGCCGGCGCCCGGCGGCGACGTCGGCTCGGACCGCCTCGGCGAGGGCCGCCGGATCGAGGGCGTGGCGGGCGTCGGTGGCCACGAGCTGCAGCTGCTCGTCGCGCAGCCCGATCACCCGGGCGCCCTTCAGCACCGACGAGTGCGCCTCGGGGCTCGTGTAGGCCACGAGCCGATCGAGCCCCTCCCGCCCGCGCACGCGCTCCCGGGCGGCGAGCAGGGCGCACAGCGTGGCGCCCGACGCGCCGTCCTGGATGACGCCGCCGCCGGGGCCGGTGGACAGGAAGCGCTCGGGCAGGTCGAGCAGCTCCACCAGCCAGTCGCACATGAGCGTCTCGAGCTCGGTGGCGGCCGGGCTGGTGGACCACAGCATCCCCTGCGTGCCCAGGCCGGCGGCCACCAGCTCGCCGATGACCGACGGCCCCGACGAGTTGGCCTGGAAGTAGCCGAAGAAGTTCGGCGACTGCCAGTGGGTGATCCCCGGGAGGATCGCCGTGTCGAGGTCGGCGAGGATGTCGCCGAAGGGCTCGGGCCACCGCGGCGGCGACGGCGGCAGCCCCGCTCGCACCTCCCCCGGCTCCACCGTGGAGAGCACGGGCAGGTCCTCCACCACCTCCAGGTAGCGCGCCACCCACTCCACCGCCTCGTGGCCCCACCGCCGGAACTCGTCGGGCGTCATCGCCTCGCCGGCCCGGCGCTCGGGCGGGGACGGAGGGTGGTCGGCGGTCACCGGCGGCCGAGGACGACGCGGGCTCGGGTGGAGGTGGGACCCCGCCTCGGCGTCGGTTCGTCCACCTCGGTCCTCCCGGCTCGTCGGGCTCTCGTCGCCCGAACCCGGGCTCTCAGTCGACCTCCGCGGAGATCCGATCGAGCCTCCAGATCGTAACGTCGCCGATCTCGATCCGGTCGCCGACGCGGAACCGGCGCCGGATGGTCGGGTGGCCCAGCAGCTCCTGCACCATCCCGCGGTTCGGTTCGATGCCGGCTCGGATCGCCACCACCCACAGCCGGGCCGACCGGGCTGCCGCGGCTCCGGTGGCCGCCGGGTCGTCGACGCTGCCGAAGCGGTCGAAGGTGCCGAGGGGATCCCCCGTGCCGACGAGGTGCGGCACGTGCGCTGCGGGCCCGGCGGCGAGGGCCGCCTCGTAGGCGAGCCGCGCGTCGGCGGGCACGAAGGCGATCCCGTCGCCGGGCCGATACCGGACCGAGACGTGGTGCGCCGCGCTGCGCCACTCGTGGTTGGGCAGTCGCAGCTCGCCCTGGCCGACGAGCAGGCCCGCCGCGAGCAACGGCGGTCCGAGGCGAGTCAGGACCGTGCGATGCGACCGGGTCGATGCCACGGCGAGGAGTCCGGCGAACCCGAGCGCCGACGGCAGCGCGTACCGGAAGGCCATCGAGGGTCGGACGGCGCTCAGGAGGAGGAGCCCGAAGGTGCACCCGGGCCCCCACATCAGGAGCCCGACCTGGCGGAGCCGGTCGCCGGCGGTGGCCGTGGGCAGGCGCACCACGGCGGCGGCGCCCGCTGCGGCGATCGCCACCAGGAGCGCGGCGGGCCGCACCCCCGGGAACACCAGCCCACGGACGAATCGCCGGGCCGAGTCGAGGTCGTTGGGCGGGAAGTACCCCACCTCGTGGCCCCCGGCCGCCCACAACGTGGCGACGAGCAGCAGCGCCAGCAACACCGGAGCGGACAGGCGCACCGCCAGGGCACGCGGCAGCCGGCACCAGGCGATCGTGAGCAGGTACCCGACGAGGACGACCCCCGAGAGCCCGTGCAGCAGCGGCATCGCCACCACGCACGCCGCGAACCACCACCGACTCCGACGATCATCCGACGCCACGCACCGGTGGAGGTGGAACCACGCGAGCGACACCGCCAGCGCCCACAGGGCGTAGGAGCGGGCCTCGACGCCGTGGCGCACCAGGGCGGCGCTCGCCGCCGCGAACATTCCGGCCCACCGTCCGGTCCGCTGCCCGAACCACGCTGCCACCACCCGGGCGAGGACCCCGATGCTCGCCGCCAGCGCCACCGCCGAGGGCAGGTGGAGCCACACCGGGTGGTGAGACAGCCGGGCCCACGGCCAGAGCACCACGTAGTAGAGCGCCATGGTGCCGTGGGTCCGGCGCACGGTCTCGGCCAGGTGGTGGGTGGCGGCCAGGGAGTAGAGCTCGTCGTTGAGCAGATCGCGCCGACCGAGCTGCAGGGCGACCAGCACCACGTACAGGGCCACGCCTGGGATCCAGCACGACCGCCCGGGACGGTCCGATGCGAGCTGCGGTGGCCGCGATGGGGACGACACGCCGCGTCCAACCGGCGGCCTCCACGGCCGTGACGCGACCTACCCGTCGGGGACGACCGCGCCGTGTCTCGACGCGCGGCTAGAGGTGGCGGAGCTCGCCGCGGCCCACGGTGCCGGTGGCCAGGCCGAGCAGCTGGCGCAGCATGGCGGCGGTGGCCCCCCACACGGTGTCGCCCACCAGCTCGAAGAAGAACATCGATCGCTCGGTGCCGAAGACGTCCCAGCGCTCCTCGCGGAACACGGCCGGGTCGAGCAGCTCGGCCAGGGGCACGTGCAGGACGGCGGCCACCTCGTCGGGGTTGGCCACCAGATCCCGGGGCGGGTGCGAGAGCACCGCCACGAACGGCACGATGAACGAGTCGCTCGTGATCGTGCTCAGGTGGTCGAGCTCGCCCACGATCTCCACCGTGGATGCATCCAGCCCGATCTCCTCGTGGGCCTCGCGCAGCGCCGTGCCCACGAGGTCCTCGTCGGCGTCCTGGCGCCCCCCGGGGAAGCTCACCTCGCCGCTGTGGACGCGCAGGCTCGACGCCCGACGGGTGAGCACCACGTGGGCCTCGCCGCCGTCCTCGTAGATCGGCGCGAGCACCGCGGCACCCCGCGTGACGCGCACCTCCCGCGGCGAGCGCACCGGGCCCTCCACCGTGGCGAAGGCGTGGCGCAGCCGGGCGACGTCCACCCGTCGGGCCTCGTCGTCGAGGTGCGCCCACGGGGCCGGACCGCCGGCATGGGCGGCCGGAGGCCGCGGGATGCGCTGGGGACCGCCTCGCCGCGGCGGATCGTCGGCCGAGGTGGTCACGGAGCCGTCAGCCCGCGTCGGCGCCGAGGCCGTCGACGGTGGCGTCGTCGGCCTCGCCGGCCGCCTGGCGGGCGAGGTGCTCGAGGACGTCTCGCAGGCCCCCGGTCTTGAGGTCGGCCATGACCCGGCCCGGGGTGAGGACGCCGGCCTCCCAGTCCATCCACGTGGCGAGGAGCTTGGCGGGGTCGGCGGGCGGTCGGTCCATGGTTT
>JAHBSN010000137.1 GCA_019639095.1 Actinomycetota bacterium | reverse complement strand
CCGGTCGGCGGCCCGGGCGGGTCGGGCCCGGCGCCCTCGTACTCGCGCCGCAGGTGGGCGGCCTCCCGACGCAGGCCGATGCGACGGACCACCTCGTAGGCGATGACCACCGAGAGGACCGTGACGCCCTGGAGGATGGCGGTGATCTGCTTGGGCAGGTCGTTGTTCGAGAGCGGCGTCTGCAGCGAGTCCATGAACGCCCACAGCAGGGCGGCGAACGCGATCCCCACCGGGTGGTTGCGTCCGAGCAGGGCCACGGCGATGCCGGTGAAGCCGAGCCCGGCGATCACCGACACGTCGGTGTAGCGGCCGGCGTCGCCCATGATGTTGTTGAGGCCGATGAGTCCGGCGAAGGCGCCCGAGAGCAGCAGGGCGGTCACGATCATCCGCTTGGCGTCGACGCCGCTGGCCTGAGCCGCCTCGGCGTTGGCTCCGCTGGCCCGGAGGTCGTAGCCGAACCGGGTCCGCCAGATGATGACGTGGTAGATCACGCCCACCAGGGCGGCGAGCAGGAGGTACGACTGCACCCGGCTCGACGACGGGAGGTCGATGCCGATCGACCCGAGCAGCCCGTTGAGCGAGGGGAGCCGGCCGGAGGACTCCAGGGGCACCGTGCCCACGGTGCCGGGGTACTTGCCCCGCGGTGCCCGGAAGAACCGCTCGAGCAGGAACGCGGTGACCCCGAAGGCGATGGAGTTGAGCATGATCGAGGAGATCACCTCGCTCACGCCCCGGGTCACCTTGAGGATCGCCGGGATCAGGGCCCAGGCGGCGCCGGCGACGGTGGCCACGAGCAGGATGAACAGCACGTGGAGGGGGCCCGGGAGGGACACGCTGGCACCGGCCCACGCCGCGAAGAGGGCGGCCACCTTGTACTGGCCCTCCACGCCGATGTTGAACAGGTTCATCTTGAACCCGACGGCCACCGCGACGCCGGAGATGTAGTACGGCCCGGCGCGGTTGAGCATCTCGACGATGCGCTCGCGCTCGAAGCCGTCCTCCAGCACCACGCGCAGCACCTCGGCCGGGCTGTAGCCGGTGGCCAGGAGGATGAGCCCCGACACGAGCAGGGCGAACCCGATGGCCAGCGCCGGCGCCGCCACCTGGAGGCCGATCCGCTGCTTCACCGGTGGGCTCCCGTCATGTGGGAGCCGAGCTCCTCGGGGGTGGCCGTGGCCGGGTCGAGCTGGGCCACGATGCGTCCCTTGTAGATCACGAGCAGCGTGTCGGAGAGGCCGATGAGCTCCTCGAGGTCGGCCGACACGAGCAGCGTGGCCAACCCGGCCGACCGCGCGTCTCGCATCTGGTCCCAGATGGCGGCCTGGGCGCCCACGTCGACGCCTCGGGTGGGGTGGGCGGCGATGAGCACCGTGGGCTTCGCCTCCATCTCGCGGCCGATGATGAGCTTCTGCTGGTTGCCGCCCGAGAGCGAGCCGGCGGTGACGTCGATGCTCGGGGTGCGCACGTCGTAGTCGGCCACGATGTGGGTGGTCCGGTCTCGGGCGCCGTCCTTGTCCAGCCACGGGCCGCTGGCGTTGGGCGGCGTGCTCTGGTGGCCGAGCATGGCGTTCTCCCACAGCGGCGCGTCGAGCAGCAGGCCGTGGCGGTGGCGGTCCTCGGGCACGTACCCGATGCCGGCCTCCCGGCGCTGGCGGGTGGGCCAGGAGCTGATGTCGGTGCCGTCGAGCGCCACGGTTCCCGAGGCGGCCGGGACCATGCCCATGATCGCCTCGATCAGCTCGGTCTGGCCGTTGCCGTCGACGCCGGCGATGCCCACGATCTCGCCGCGGCGGATCGAGAGCGACACGTCGTCGAGCACGGGCCGTCCGGTGGCGTCGAGGCACGTGAGGTGGTCGACGGCCAGCTCGACGTGGTCGGTCACCGTGGACTCGCGCGTCTCGGGGGTGGGGAGCTCGCTGCCCACCATCAGCTCGGCGAGCTGGCGGGCGGTGACCTCCTCGGGGCGCCGGGTGGCCACCGTGGTGCCGGCGCGTATGACGGTGATGTCCTCGGCCACCTTGAGCACCTCGTCGAGCTTGTGCGAGATGAAGATGATCGTGATGCCCTCGCGCTCGAGTTCGCCGAGGTTGTCGAAGAGCTCGTCGACCTCGTGGGGCACGAGCACCGCGGTGGGCTCGTCGAGGATGAGGGTGGTGGCGCCGCGGTAGAGGACCTTCAGGATCTCCACCCGCTGGCGCTCGCCCACGCCGAGCGTCTCCACCAGCTCGTCGGGGTCCACCTGGAGGCCGTAGCGCTCGCCGAGCTCGAGGATGCGCTCCCGTGCGGCGGCCACATCGATCTGGAAGCGGAGGGGGAAGGGCTTGCGGGGCTCGTAGCCGAGGATGATGTTCTCGAGGACGGTGAGGTTGTCGGCCAGCATGAAGTGCTGGTGCACCATGCCGATCCCCGCCTCGATGGCGTCGTTGGGGCTGCGGAACGAGACGGGCTTCCCGTCGATCTCGATGGTGCCCTCGTCGGGCTTCTGCATCCCGTAGAGGATCTTCATCAACGTCGACTTGCCGGCGCCGTTCTCGCCCACGATGGCGTGGATCGAGGCGTGGCGCACCGACAGGTTGACGTCGCGGTTGGCCACCACGCCGGGGAAGCGCTTCAGGATCCCCGTGAGCCGCACGGCCAGGGGCGGGGCGTCGGTTGCTGGCGAGGCGCTCGGGGCCGCGGTCATCGGGTCAACCTCCGGGAACGGGCGGGACCCGGGACCAGCGCAGGCCGGTCCCGGGTCCCATCCGGTGATCAGGAACTGATCGGGCCGCCTACGGCTCGGTGGGCACCTCGACCTTGCCGTCGATGATGTCCGTGGCGAAGCCGTCGATCTGGTCCTTGTCGACGATCTGGCCACCCGACGTGGCGTAGCCGATGCCGTCGTTCTCGAGGGAGAAGGCGCTGATCTCGCCGCCCTTGAGGTCGCCGCTGACGAAGTCCTTGATCGTGGAGTACACGGCCACGTCGACCCGCTTGAGCATCGACGTCAGGATGCAGGGCTGCTCGTCGGCCGAGGCCGTGAGGTACTGGTTGGAGTCGACGCCGATGGCGAGGCGATCCGCGGCCTCGGCGGCCTTGAACACGCCGCTGCCGGAGGCACCGGAGGCGTGGTACACGACGTCGGCGCCGGCCTCGTAGAGGCCCGCCGCGGTGGTCTCGCCGGCGGCGGGATCCGAGAAGCCCGAGAAGTCGGTGCCGGTGGAGATGTACTTCACCTCCACCTTGATGTCGGGGTTCACGGCCTCGGCGCCCGCCACGTAGCCGGCCTCGAACTTCTTGATGAGCTCGGTGTCGACGCCGCCGACGAAGCCGATGGTGCCGGTCTTGGACGACTGGGCCGCCGCCGCGCCCACCAGGTAGGAGCCCTGCTCCTCGGCGAACACGAGCGAGGTCACGTTCGGGGCGTCCTCGACGACGCTGTCGACGATGGCGAACTGCGTGTCGGGGAAGTCGGCGGCCACGCCGGGCATGACCTCGGCGAAGGCGAAGCCCACGCCGATGATCAGCTCGTAGCCGTCCTCGGCGAGCTGGCGCATGAGGGCCTCACGGTTGGCACCGTCGGCCGCCGGCTCGAGGTCCTTGACCTCGACGCCCATGTTGTCGGCGGCGGCGGTGAGGCCGGCGAAGGCGGAGTCGTTGAACGACTTGTCGCCCTTGCCGCCCACGTCGAACACCATGCCGACCTTCTTGCCGGCGCCGTCGGCGTCGCCCGACTTGCCGACGGGCTCGGCCGTGTCGGCCTCGCCGGCCTTGCCTTGGCAGGTGGCGGCCGCAGCCTCGCCGCCGCCGTCGCCGCTGCCACCGTCGCTGCTCGCGCCGTCGCTGTCGCTGCTGGCGCAGCTGGCCAGCACGAGGGCGAACGCAGCCAGGAGGAGCAGCAGGCGGCTCCAGGGTCGTTGCTTCACGATGGGTCTCCCTTGTCCGAATCCCCGGGCCTCGGGGTGCCTGGGGTGGCCGCACCGTACCCCGCTGGTCAGGGCGGTGCGTCCGGCCCCTCGACAGGCCCGATAACGGCCGTTATCCTGACCCGGTGCCCGCCTCCTCGCTCAGCGTCGCCTCCGGCCCGGACGACCTGGTCGACCCGCTCGGATCGCGCCTGCTGGCCGCCGCCACCGCCGAGTTCGCCGAGCGCGGCTACGCCGGCGCCCGCGTGGCCGAGATCGCCCGGCGGGCCGGCGTGACCACTGGGGCCATCTACTCCCGCTACCGCGGCAAGGCCGAGCTCCTGGCCGAGGCGATCGACCACGCCACCACCGACGAGTTCGAGGCCCTCTTCACCGACCACCGCTTCGAGGGCCGGATGGAGGACATCCTCCGCATCGCCGGGAGCCACCTGGTGGAGCGCGCCGGCACCGCCGGCCCCGGCTCGGGGCTGCTGCTCGAGTCCTTCGCCGCCGCCCGCCACGAGCCCGACGTCGCCGCCCTCCTGCGCGAGCGGATGGAGGACCGCCACGGCAACCTGGCCCGCGTCATCGACGCGGCCAAGGCCAGCGGCGGCATCGACGCCGAGCTCGACACCACCGCCCTGGTCACGTTCTGCCACGCCGTGGGACTCGGCTTCCTGCTCCTCGAGGTGGTCGACCGCGCCCTGCCCGACTCGCGGTCGTGGGAGGCGCTGATCGCCCGGCTGCTCGCCGCGGTGGGGGACCCGGCCGCCTTCGCCGGCCCCGACGCCCCCTGACCCGACCACCGACACAACCCACGAACCACCCGAGAGGACCCGCCATGGCCACCGACGCCGAGATCCTGGGCCGAGACCACGTCGACGACCTGCAGGCCATCCTCTCGGTGGCACGCGCCGACGCCGACGAGGTGGTGCACGCCGTGGCCGACCACGCCGACGCCATCTTCACCTGGGACTACGAGAAGGGCCGGCGCCCGGCGCTGGAGAAGCTCTACGAGAAGGCCAAGCGCGCCCAGTGGAACGGCGAGACCGACCTCGACTGGTCGATCGAGTTCGATCGCGAGGAGCAGGCCCGCCAGATGATCGAGCCGCGGCTGCAGTTCCTCGAAGCGAAGGGCGTCGACCTGGCGCACAGCCCGCTCGCCAGCTGGGGTGAGGCCGAGTGGCTCGAGTTTGGCCTCGAGATCCAGAACTGGAGCCTGAGCCAGTTCATGCACGGCGAGCAGGGCGCCCTGATCTGCACGGCGAAGATCGTGGAGACGGTGCCGTGGATCGACGCCAAGTACTACGCCGCCACCCAGGTGATGGACGAGGCCCGCCACGTGGAGGTCTTCGCCAAGTACCTCGACACCAAGCTCGACGGCCACTACCCGATCAACGTGCACCTCGGGCTGCTGCTCGACGACATCATCGCCGACTCCCGCTGGGACATGACCTACCTCGGCATGCAGGTCATGGTCGAGGGGCTGGCCCTCGCCGCGTTCGGCATGGCCCGCCAGACCACCCCCGACCCGCTCCTGCGCGAGCTCCTCCGCTACGTCATGGCCGACGAGGCCCGCCACGTCGCCTTCGGCGTCCTATCGCTCCAGGAGTTCTACGCCGGGCTCGGCGACGCCGAGCTGCTCGAGCGCCAGGAGTTCGCCTTCGAGGCGGCGGTGCGCATGCGCGACCGCCTGCTCCAGCAGGACGTGTGGGAGCACATGGGCGTCGACCCGAAGGTGGTCATCCCGATCCTGCAGGTGGGCGACAAGAACCAGGACCCGTTCCAGCAGCTGCTGTTCTCCAAGATCGTCCCCAACTGCAAGAAGCTGGGCCTGCTCGACGCCAACGACGGCTGGCTGCGCACGCGCTTCGACACCCTCGGCGTGACCCAGTTCGAGGACTGGGCCGACACGTCCGAGGAGTACCTCGACCTCGACGCCGTCACCGCCGACCGCGAGGCCGCCGCCGGCTGAGCGCGCTCCGACCGGGCCGGCCCGGTGTGCGATCGTGGTCGCCATGCCCGCCACCCCCGCGCCGCCCACGCCCCACTGGTGGCAGCGGCGCGGCCCGTCGGTCCTGGTCCTGCTCGCCGTGCTCGGCGGCATGGGGCTGTTCACCCTGGCGGCGGCCGCCCGCGTGGCCGAGGTGCTGCCCGAGGTGCCCAAGGACCAGCTCGGCGACGACACCTGGGACAACCCGCTCGGCCTGGAGAAGGCCGGCAACTTCCAGGTGGCCCACATCCCCGACTGCGCCACCGGGCCCATCACCCGGATCGTGCTGTGGAACGCCGACTCCGAGCCGTTCTGGGAGGTCACGGGCCCGCCCACGCCGATGACGTCGTTCGTGGTGGGCGTGCTCCCCACCGGGTTCACCGAGGTGGAGCCCTACCGCACGCCGCCGGCGGGCACGGTGCTGCGCCTCGTGGTGTTCCCGCAGGTCGGCGGCACCGCCGGGATCCGCTACCAGGCCGCGCAGCTGCGGGTGGGGCGCGTCGTCAGCGGCAAGCCCCTCAGCCGCTACACCGTGTCGGGGTTCCAGACCGCCGAGGTGTGCGGCCAGGAGTCCGATGGCGCCGGGTCCTCCACCACCTCCACCTCGGTCCCGGGCTGAGCCTTCCCGGCTGAGCTGGCCCGCCGGTCAGAGCTGCCCGCGACCCCGGTCCACCACGTCCTGGCGGCGGCGCTCGATCTCGGCCGGATCGAGGCCCTTGCCCTGCCAGGCCGCCGCCGCGTCGGACTCCACGAGCCAGGCCTCGCCGGCGCTCACGAGGGAACCGGCGGCGTAGGTGGCGTAGAGCTGGCGCACGGCGCGCTGGTCGTTCGACGCGATGTCGGCGGCGAGGCCGCGCGTGAACGGCAGGAGGTCCTGGTGGGGGACCACGTGGTTGACGAGCCCCCACTCGAGGGCCTTCTGGGCGTCGCAGAAGTTGCCGGTGCCGCTCATCTCGCGCGCCCGGCGCAGGCCGATCGCCTGGGGGAGCAGCACGCTCAGCCCCCACCACGGCTGGATGCCCACCCGCGCGTGGGTGTCGGCGAAGCGCGCCCGGTCCGAGGCCACGAGGAAGTCGCACGCCAGCGCCAGCTCGAAGCCGCCGGTGATGGCCGCCCCGTTGATGGCGCCGATCACGGGCTTGGGCCCCGGGGGCAGCGGGCCGCGCTCGGCCACGGGCGTCTCGGCCGTGGGCTGGGTGTCCGACACCGTGGCGCTGCCGCTCGACGACCCGAGCTCCTTGAGGTCGAGCCCGGCGCAGAACGCCGGGTCGGCGCCGGTGAGGATCAGCACGTCGACGTCGTCGTCGGCCTGGGCGGCGCGCACCGCGGTGCGCAGGCCCTTGATCACCGCCCGGGAGAGGGCGTTGCGGGCCTCGGGGCGGTTGAGGGTGATGGTGGCGATGCGGTCGCGCACCTCGGACAGCACGACGTCGTCGGTCATGGCACCTCTCCTGGCTGGGTGGTCGGCGGGCTCAGTCGGTGGCTTCCTCGGGCGGCAGGAACTCGAAGGTGAGGTCGCCGAGGCGCACGAGCGTCGACGCGATCCAGCCGCCCATCGAGCTGAAGTGCTGGTCGAGCTTCGAGCCGTCGGCCAGCACGTCTTCGTCGAGGTCGTAGGTGCCGTCGTAGGACACCTCGATCGCCCACTCCACGTCGTCGAGGTCGTGGCCGTGGATGATCTCCACCGTGGGCCCCGACCGGGTGAGGCGCTCCGAGCCGATGAGGCTCGACTCCCGGGGCAGCACCGCCAGCACCCGCTGCGGGTCGGGTTGGCCGGCCAGGCGCTGGATGCGCAGCACGATCTCGATCTCGATGCGGGGTGGGTCGTCGATGGTGTCGCCGATGTACCAGGACCGGTACGCGGTCTGGGACCACGTGGGCCAGTCGAGCGTGATGTCGGCCCGGGCCCGCGGCGGCGATCCCTCGCCGGGCAGGGCGTAGCTCGTGGCCCAGGTGAGGTCGCCGAGCAGCACGTCGGCCTGGAACCGCTCCTCGAACGCCTGGCGCTCGAGCATGGCGCCCTCCACGGTGTCGCGCAGGGCGCCGATGGCATCGGTGAAGACGTGGTCGAGCATGCGCGGCGGACCCTACCGGCCGGGTCGGGCCCGGTCGTCCATCGCCGCCACGGCCACCGACAGGCCGAGCACCTCGTGGCGGAACGTGGCGATGCGCCGGCCGTCCTGCACCGCATCCCTGATGGTGCCGAACCCTTCGCCGAGGAGCTCGGCGGTGCGGTCGAGGTCGTCGACGTCGACGGCCAGGCCGAACCAGCCGGCCGGAGCGTCGGCGGCGGGGAGCCCGGTGCCCGTGTCGCCGCTCACGACCTCGAGCACGGTGGGCCCCAGCCGGAAGAACGCCTGGCGCATCGGCGACCCGTAGGACTCGGTCTCGCGGATGCGGCGACAGGCCAGACCCACCCCGGCGAGGGCGGCGATGGTCCGGTCGAGGTCGGGGGTGACCACCACCACGTGGTCGAGCCCGGTGACGCCGTTCGGGTGGACCACGTGGCCGCTCGGGTGGGCCGGGCCGGGGTGGTCGGCGAGCTGCGTGGGGAGCCCGTCGAGGTGCCCATCGACCAGCCCTCCGCCATCGATGCCGGCCAGCGACCAGCCGGTGATCCCGTGGGCATCGCGGGGGCCCGCCAGGCGGATGCGGGTGGCGCCCACCAGCACCGCGTCGCCGGCCACGGTGAACCCGGCGCCGGCCCACGCCTCGGGCGGGTCGGCCACCACCAGCTCCACCAGGGCGGCGTCGCCACCTCGGTCCCGGGTCCCCTCGGTCATGACGGGGACCCTATGCGCCTACCTCGGCCCCATCGCCGCCAGGCCCAGCAGCACCGCGCCGACGGCGACGGCCATGGCCACCGGGGCCAGGGGCTCCCGGCGTTGGAGGGCACGCACGCCGGCCATGGCCGGGATGACGCCGAGCAGCACCACGCCCGCCACCTGGGCGAGCACGAGGTAGCCGACGGCGAACCCGATGGCCACGAGCGACTGCTGGTTGGCCTCGGCGAAGCCGACCTTCGGGCGCGACGTGTAGGTGCGCTGGTACGGCGCGTACACCGACGAGGGGGCCGGGTGGTCGTAACCCGTGGCGGTGTGCTCGCTCCACGCCTGGCCGTCCCAGTAGCGCATGGTGCCGCCCACGTGGGGGTCCGGGTACCAGCCCGCATCGGTGTTCTGCGGAGCCGGCCGGAACTGCGGCCCGGGGTTCACGTCGCCGTACATCTGTCCCGCCTCTGCCTCGTTCGGTCGACCTGGGTGCGGTCCCATCGGCCGTCTGCCGCTCCCCCTTGAGCGATGGCGCGCGGACCCGCGCGGCATCGTACGCGTCAGGTGAGTTCGGTGCCGTCGGGCCGGGAGGTGTGCCAGGCGCCCGCGGGGTCTCGCCAGGCCCGGTAGCCGTGGTCGTGCTTGAACCGGTTGTGCCTCCCGCAGAGGGGTGCCCCGTTTCCGGGGTCGGTTCTGCCGTGGTGGGGTGGAGCCCAGGGTGTGAGGTGGTCGATCTGGCAGCGGGTGGTGGGGACCCCGCATCCGGGCCACACGCACTCGGTGGTCGAGAGGCGCACGGCGAGGGCGGCGGGTCCGGTGAAGCAGCGGACGCGTCGGCCGAGGTCGGTGACGACGGAGTCCGAGTCGATGACCACGCGGCGGATGTGGCCGTGGAGGGCGGCGACGACGGCTTCGGTCGGGTCGATGGGGTGGCCGTCGAGCGTGGAGCACCGGAACCGATCGATGTCGTCGTCGGTGACGGGCTCGGTGCCGGGCCGGCTGTGGGTGCCGGGCCCGAAGATGCGGCGCAGCTCGCGTTCGAAGGTGGCGTGGTCGATGACGACGTTGGTGACCACGACCGACCCACCCGGTTCGCCGGCGCGTGCCGATGCGGCCACCTCGAACACCTTGAAGAAGGCGTCGAAGCGCCGCTGGTTGTCGGTGCGGGGGAGTTGGTCGGCGGAGGCGTCGGGGCCGTGCTCGGCGCGGGCGGTGGTCCAGTCGGCGGCCTCCTCGGCGGCGAGGAACGCCCGGAGGATGTCGTGGAGCTGTGCGCCCTGCACGGAGCCGCAGCCGGCGCGGACGGTCCAGCCGCCGTCGTAGTCCTGGGCGAGGGTGGCGTCTCGGTTGTCGTGGCGGCGTTGGCTGCGATCTGCCGTGCCGTCCTGGTCGGCGAGGCGTTCCCAGTCGGTCATCTGGAGGTCGAAGAGTCGGTAGCCCATGGCGCGGGCGGCGCCGAGCACGCGGGCCTCGTGGTCGATGAACCAGCCCCGGGCCCTCGGGTTGGCGTG
>JAHBSN010000136.1 GCA_019639095.1 Actinomycetota bacterium | reverse complement strand
GCAGGGCGTAGGTGGACGCGGGGTGCTGCTGCTCCTGGCGGAACGCCTGGAACAGGCCCCACGAACGCCGCACACCGCCCGGCGCTCGGGTACCCGTGCTCGTCATGACGGGGGCGAGGTTAGAGCATCGGCTCCGACGGGCCGAGGTCAGCGCCAGGTGCCGCGACGCACCCGTCGGAGGGTCGGGCGCTCGAGCGCGAACCAGCTGACGGCCGCCACCGCGGCGCTGGCGACGGCGCTCAGCAGGACCAGCGCCCACCACGACGGCGGGCCGGCCACGCCGTCGGGACCGGGTGCCGCCGAGAGCCGCTCGTCGAGTTCCACCATGGCGGTGAGGTGCCACAGGTAGATCCCGTAGGAGACGATCCCGAGGGCCCACAGCGGACGGGCGGCGAGGAGCCGGCGCCCGACCCCCTCGTCCTGGGGGCCCAGCACGCCGGGGGCCACCAGCAGCACCGCCACCACGCCGAACAGCACCTGCCGACCGAGCTCCTCGCCCACGGTGGGGGTCTGCAGGAACTCGTACGGGAAGCCCATCTGGGTGACGGCCCAGAACGCGCAGAGCGCGGCCAGCCAGGCCGCCGCCGGGCGCTCGCCGATGGTCCGCCACAGCCCGCCCGGCTCCCGCGCACCCGTGGCCGCGCCGGCGCTCACCACGGCGAGCACCATCCCGAGGGCGAACAGGTCGGTGTTGGCCGGCAGCCAGGCGTAGCCGAGGGCGTGGTCGCCGGCCCGCAGCGCGGCGCGAAACGCCAGCCCGCCCACGTACCAGGCGACGCAGCCCGCCAGGTGGGCCCGGCGGCGGCGCTCGGCGTCGCCGCCCACGCGCGCCAGCAGCGCCGCCCACAGCGGGAGCACGAGGTAGAAGCTCACCTCGGTGCACAGCGACCACGCCTGCGGCAGGCCACCGAGCGCCGTGTCGCCCCAGTAGATCTGGGTGAGCGAGTAGAAGCGCAGCTTGCCCCACCAGTCGCCCAGCACCGCCTGGTCGAGCACCACGGCGGTCACGAACAGCGCCACCCAGTACGCCGGGTACACCCGCGTCGCCCGCCGGGCGAGGTACGGGCCCAGGCGGGGCCCGGGCTCGTCCCGCAGGTGGGCCACCACGAACGGCCGGTACAGGAGGAACGCCGACAGCACGAAGAACACGCTCACGCCCACGTTGAGGTGGCGCACCCACGAGCCCGCCGCCGACCCGCCCGGCCCGGTGAGCCCGGTGAAGGTGCCGGCGTGGAACGCGACGATGGCCAGGGCGCACAGCGCCCGCAGCCCCTCGAAGGTGGGGAACCGCTCCGGCGCGACGCCCGACACGAGGATCGGGTCGGTGGCAGCGATGGGGGCATCGTAAGCAGTCGCCACCGCCGCCACGGCGGGCTGCACTAGACCCTCTCGGATGCGGAAGCGCGCCGACGGGCCCGGGTCGCGCCGGGCCTCGCCCGAGGCGCTGGCGTCGTGGGCCGTGTGCCTGGCGCTCACCGCCGCCACCTTCGCCCAGGCCCCCGGCGAGGTGATCCCCGAGACCAAGCTCGACGTGGCCCTCGACCCGGTGCGCTACCTGGCCCGGGCCCTGTCGGCGTGGGACCCGAGCGCCGGGTTCGGGCGCATCCAGAACCAGGCCGTGGGCTACCTGTTCCCGATGGGCCCGTTCTTCGCGCTCGGCCGGGGCCTCGGCGTGCCGCCCTGGATCACCCAGCGGGCGTGGGTGTCGCTGCTCCTGGTGGCCGGGTACCTGGGCGCGCACCGCCTGGCGCGGGCCCTGGGCGTGGGGTCGGCGCCGGGCCGGGTGGTGGCGGGGCTCGCCTACACGCTCTCGGCGGCGTCGCTCGCCACCGTGGCCTTCCAGTCGGCGGGCCAGCTGCCCTACGTGCTCGCCCCGTGGGTGCTGGTGCCGCTCGTGGAGGCCCGGGCCGACCGCAGCCCCCGGCGCGCCGCGGCCCGCTCGGCGCTCGCCGTGCTGGCCATGGGCGGGGTGAACGGCGCGGCCACGCTCGCGGTCCTGCCGCTCGCGGCGGTGTGGTTCCTCACCCGCGAGGGGGGCCGGGACCGGCGCCGGCTGGTCCTCTGGTGGGTGGCCGGCGTGGCGGCGGCCACCGCGTGGTGGGCGATCGCCCTGGCGGTCTCGGTGCGGTACGGGCTGCGCTTCACGGCCCTCACCGAGCAAGCGTCGATCACCACGTCCACCGAGTCGGCCACCGAGCTGTGGCGGGGCACCGGCAACTGGCTCGGCCACCTCGAGACCGACGGGGGCCGGTGGCTGCCGGGCGCCTGGGCCATGGTGTCGTCGCCGGTGGCCGTGGTGGCATCGATCGTGGTGGCGGTGGGCGGCGCGCTCGGCCTGGCCCGGCGCGACGCGCCCGGCCGGGCGTGGCTGCTGCCGTCTGCGCTGCTCGGCGCCGTGGCCATCGGCATCGGGTACGACGGCGCCGCAGGTGGCAGCTTCGGGCCCCTGGTCCAGCAGCTGCTCGACGGGCCGCTCGTCGCGTTCCGGAACGTGCACAAGTTCTCGGCCGTCGTGCGGCTGCCGCTGGCGATCGGGCTCGGTCACCTCGTGGCCACCGTGGGGGCGCGGTCCTCCGCGTCCGAGCGGCGGCCGGTGCCGGCCGAGGCGTCAGGCCGGCGGCCCGTGCCGGCCGCCGTGGCAGCCACGGCCGTGGCGCTGGTGGCGGTCGTCCTGGCCGGGTTCCCCCTGGTCACCGGATCGCTCACGGCCCCCGGTGGCTTCGACGAGATCCCCCCGGCGTGGCACCAAGCCGCCCGCTGGGTCGACGCCCACGACGGCACCACCCGCACGCTGCTCCTGCCCGGCGCCGCCTTCGCCGAGAACACCTGGGGCCGCCCGCTGGACGAGCCGTGGGGCGTGCTGGCCGACGGGTCGTGGGCGGTCCGCGACCTCATCCCGCTCGGCGGCAACGGCTCCACCCGGCTGCTCGACGGCCTCGATGCCGCGCTGGCCGGCGACGAGCTCCCGGACGGGTTCGTGGCCGCCCTGCAGCGGGCCGGGGTCGGGCACCTCGTGGTCCGCAACGACCTCGACCTCCCGCGCACCGGCGGGCCGGCGCCGGCCACGGTGCGGCGGCTCCTCGCCACCGAGCCCCGGCTGCGACGGGTCGCCTCGTTCGGCCCGCGGATCCGGTCGGCCGACGCCGGTGGCGACCTGCGGCTTGCGGCGACGGCCGGCGACCTCGCCCCCGCCGACCTCCGCCAGATCGAGGTGTACGCGGTGCCGGACCCGGCGGGGCGGGCCGCCGCCTACCCCGTCGCCGGCCGCCTGGTGGTCGGCGGGGCGGCCGAGGCGATGGTGTCGCTGCCCGGGGACCTCGTCGCCGGGCGGGCGGCGCTCCTCGACGACGACGGCGGCGAGGGCGCCGCGCTCGCCGGCGACGAGGACCGCATCGTGGTGGCCACCGACACGGCTCGACGTCGAGACGTCGACTTCGGGTCGGTGCGCGCGAACGCCACCTACACGCTGGAGGCCGGCGAGCCCTCGCCGTTCACCGACGGCGAGGTGCAGGACCGCTGGGCCGACGACGAGGCGCCCGAGCTCACCGTCGCCCGCCTCGAGGGCGCGCGGTCGATCACGAGCGACGGCGGCCAGGGCGACGTGGGCCCCGGCCACCAGCCCTTCGCCGCCTTCGACGGGGATCGAACCACCACCTGGACCCCGGCGGCGCCGGCGGTGGGCCGCTGGGTGCAGGTCACCCTGGACCGGCCCCGCCGGGTCCCGTCGGTGCGGATGGCCATCCCGGCCACCGAGGGCGAGCGCATCCGGTCGGTCCGCGTGGTCACCGACGGTGGGTCCCGGACGGTCGCGATCGGCCCCGACGGCACGGCCGCCGTGGCCACCCCGCCGGGCGACACCACCTTCGTGCGGATCGAGGTGGCCGAGGTGACCGCCGGCCAGGTGGTCGCCACGCTCGGCCTGTCGGAGGTGGAGCTCGAGGGCGTAGCGCTGGCCCGGCCCCTGGTGGCGGTGTCGGACGGACCGGCCGACGTCGCCCAGCTGGTGCGGGCGACGTCGGACCCGCAGGCGCTCGACGGACTGGAGGAGGACGCCTCGCTCGATCGCGTGGTGGAGCTGGCCGCGGGGCGGGACTGGGGGTTCTCCGGTACGGCGTCGGCGGTGCCCGGGCCGGCGCTCGACGCCGCCCTCGCTGCGGTGACGCCGAGCCCGCGACCCGATGCGGTGCGAGCCACCGGCACCGCGGCCTGGGCCGACCGACCGGGGCGGGCCCCGTCGGCCGCGATCGACGGGGACCCCGACACCGCCTGGGTGACCGGTCGCTCGCTCACGGCACCCGTGCTCGACCTGGCGTGGGACGGCCCGGTCACCGTCGAACGGATCCGCATCCGCCCCCTGGCCACCGGCACCGACCGGGTCCGCTCGGTGCGCATCGCCATCGGCGATCGGCGCTACCAGCGGCGCCTGCCCGCCTCGGGGGTCGTGTCGATCCCGGCCACCGAGGCCGAGGCCCTGTCGATCACGTTCGACCCCGGCCGCGCCGTCGTGCACCGCGTCGGGATCGCCGAGGTCGAGGTCGACGGCCTCGCCGGGCGCCACGCCACGGTCCCCGACCGCGACGCCGAGGTGGGCCTCCCGTGCGGGTCGGGCCCGGTGCTGGTGGTCGACGGGAACCCGCAGCCCACCCGGGCCCAGGCCACGGCGGGCGAGCTGCTGGACGGGTCGCCGGTGGGGTGGTCGTCCTGCGATCCGCTCGCCCTCGAGGCGCGCGCCCATCGGATCACCGGCTCCGACGGCGACGACGGGGCCGACGGGGCGCTGCGCATCGACCGGCTCACGGCGGCGGCCGGGCCTGGCGCCCGAGCGCTCGCCGCGGGCGGGCCGCCGACCGACGCCCGCCGGGTGCGGGTGGCGGACTGGGGTGCGACCGAGCGCACCGTGGCGGTCGGACCGGGAACGACGGCCGTGCTGGCCACCACCGAGAACCGCAACGACGGCTGGACGGCCACGCTCGACGGCCGGTCGCTGCGAGCGATCCAGGTGGACGGGTGGCGCCAGGGGTTCGTGGTGCCGGCCGGCGACGGCGGGCGGATCGAGCTGCGCTTCACCCCGGCACCGGTGCACCGGGCCGGGATCGCCGTCGGGGTGCTCGGCGGCCTGGCGCTCGCGGGCGCGGCGCTCGTGGGCGGGCGCCGACGGGGTGCGCTCGCCGCCGGCTGGACGCCCCCGGCCGAGCGGGCCTGGGGCGACCCGGTGCTGATCGGCCTGGGCGTGGCGGTCGGCCTCGCCCTCGGCGGCCCCGTCGTGCTCGCCTTCGGACTGCTGCTCGTGCTGCCGGACCGGACGCGCCGCCTGCCCGTGGTGATCGTCGCCGCCCTCGTGGCGGCGGGGGCCGTGGTGCTCGTGGCCGGGCCGGGGGCGGGCGTCGACGAGGGATCGTTCTCGGCCACCGCGCAGGTGCTGTCGACGGTGGCCTGGCTGGCACTGGCGGCGTCGGCGGTGTCGGCGGCGTGGCCGGTCAGGTCGGCGGCGTCGGCTGGGGCTGGTTCCACTCGGTCCACCCGTGACCCGTCCGACCGTCCGCCGCCCGGAAGCGGGTCCACGCCCGCGGGAACCGGCTGACGCGCCCGTCGGGCGCGTCGAGCCGGACCGGCGCGAACGCCACGGGCTCGAGCGACAGGTCGAGGTCGGCGATCTGCCACGTCGCCGTCGTGGGCAGGCCGTGCTCGCCGAGGTGGGCGGTCCAGGCCACGTCGTCGGTGGGCACGAGCGGGCCGCCCGGTGCCTGGGTGTAGCCGGTGCGGTAGAGGGTCTCGCCGGCGAGGCGGACGCTCAGCCCGTGGAACCGGGTGCCGTCGTTCAGGCGGCCGGCCGTCCAGCTCCACTCGATCGACCACCAGTCGCGCGGGCCCCACGAGTGGTCTCGCTGGCCCCACCCGTCGACCTCGATGACCTCCTGCCCCACGAGCACCTCGCCGTGCACCCGGCACGGCACCTCGTAGCGGTCGACGCCCGGGTACGGGTACGGCGGGCCGCCGTCGGTCTCCCACTCGAGGTCGAGGCCGAAGGGGACGCGGTCGCCCCGCAGGTCGCCGTAGACCTCGGCGGGGTCGTCGACCCCGACGGCGAACGCCTCGACGCCCACGGTCACGTGGTCGAGCGGGGTCTCGACGGTGAGGTCGGCCCACAGGCCCTCGGTGCGGATCTCGAGCGACGGGGGCGTGGGCAGGCGCACATCGTGGTCGATCACGGTCACGAGGGGGCGGCCGGGCCCGACGAGGCACGCCCAGTACCAGGCGCGGCCGAGGCCGCTGCACAGTCCGAGGCGCACGTAGCCGGCCACGCCCTGCGCCTCGTCGACGAAGTCCAGGTAGTAGCTCTCGCTCCAGAGCAGGTCGGTCCCCAGGGGGTGGCGGGCTTCGTCCGAGGACGGGACGACGGTCATGGGGCACCTCCGGCTGGGGTCGACCGAGCGTAGGGGCCGGTAGCGTGCCGGTGATGCTGGCGTACCTCTCCCCCGCATGGGTGGAAGCCCTCGACCGCGCCGCCCGCGCCGACGAGCGCCTCGCCGAGGCCACCCGGGGGGTCGCCCTCGTGCTGGCCCAGCGCATCACCGGCGGGCCCGACGGCGACGTGGCGTACCACGTCAGGTTCGACCACGGGTCGGTGTCGGTGGCGATGGGGCCGGGCCCGGAGGCGGGCACCGCCGCCGCCGACGTCCCGGTCGTGCGGTTCGTGCTGGACCACGCCACCGCCCTGGACATCGCCCGGGGCATCGGGTCGGCCCAGCGGGCGTTCATGGCCGGCACCCTCCAGGTGGGCGGCGACCTGCGGGTGCTGCTCGAGCAGCCCGAGGTGTTCTCGGCGCTGCACGACGTGTTCGGCGCCGTCCGCACCGAGACCGAGCTCGACACGGTCCCCGCCGGGGAGGTGGGCTGAGTGCCCGAGGTCCCCGAGCTGCAGGCCCACGCCGAGCGGATCGAGGCCGACTTCGGCGGTGCCGTGCTGGCCGGCTTCCGGCCGATCACCTTCACCGCGCTCAAGACCTACGCGCCGGACCCGGCGTCGCTCGTGGGTCGGACGCTGCGGTCGGTGGGGCGCCGGGGGAAGTACCTGCTGCTCGACTTCGACGACGCCACGTTCGTCGTGCACCTCATGCAGGGGGGCCGGCTCAAGCCCGACGAGAAGCAGTCGGCCAAGCCACGCGGCGGGATCGCCCGGTGGACCTTCGAGGACGGGCGCGCCCTCCTGCTCACCGAGCCCGGCACGGAGCGCAAGGCGGGCGTGTGGGTCGTGGCGGGCGACCTGGCGACCCAGGAGCCCCTGGCGGGCCTGGGCCCCGAGGCGGCGTCGCTGGGGGCGGCGGAGCTGGGCGAGCTGCTGGCCGCCCACCCCATGCGGCTGCACGGCTTCCTGCGCGACCAGCGGATCGTGGCCGGGCTCGGGCGTCGGCTCGCCAACGAGATCTGCCACCGGGCCCAGCTCTCGCCCTTCGCCGGCACCGCCAAGCTCGACGGGTCCCAGGTGGAGCGACTGGTCGAGGCAATCGCCGCGTGCGTCGCCGAGTCGCTCGCCGCCGAGCGGGCGCGCGACGAGATGGTGCGGTCGTCGGAGCGGGAGGGCGCCGTGCACCACCGGGTGGGCGAGCCGTGCCCGGTGTGCGGCGACACCATCCGCTCGGTCGAGTACCGCGCCTACACGGTGGCGTACTGCCCCACGTGCCAGACCGGCGGACGCGTGCTCGCCGACAACACGACGAGCCGCTTCCTCAAGTAGGGCGCTAGATCAGGCCGAGCTCGGCCACCGCGTCGCGCTCCTCGGCGAGCTCGGCCACGCTGGCATCGATGCGCCCGCGGGAGAACTCGTCGATGTCGAGGCCCTGGACGATCGACCAGCGGCCGCCCTCGGTGGTGCAGGGGAACGAGCTGATCAGGCCCTCGGGCACGCCGTAGCTGCCGTCGGACGGGACGGCCATCGAGACCCAGTCGCCCTGGGGGGTGCCGGCCACCCAGTCGCGGACGTGCTCGATGGCGGCGTTGGCGGCGGAGGCGGCCGACGACGCCCCTCGGGCCTCGATGATGGCGGCGCCCCGCTTCTGCACGGTCGGGATGAACTCGCCCTCGAGCCAGGCCTGGTCGTCCACCCGCTGGGCGGCCACCTGCCCCTCCACCTCGGCGTGGAACAGGTCGGGGTACTGCGTGGCCGAGTGGTTGCCCCAGATCGTCATCTTGGTGATGTCGTTGACCGTGGTGCCGGTCTTGGCGGCGAGCTGGGCCTTGGCCCGGTTGTGGTCGAGGCGGGTCATGGCCGTGAACTGCTCGGGGGCGAGGCCCTGGGCGTTGTTCATGGCGATGAGGGCGTTGGTGTTGGCGGGGTTGCCCACCACGAGCACCTTCACGTCCTTGGACGCGCTCTGGGCCAGGGCCTTGCCCTGGGTGGTGAAGATGGCTCCGTTGGCGGCGAGCAGGTCGCCGCGCTCCATGCCCTTGGTGCGCGGGCGCGAGCCCACGAGCAGGGCGATGTCGGCGCCCTCGAAGGCCACGTTCGCGTCGTCGCTCTTCACGATGCCGGCGAGCAGCGGGAAGGCGCAGTCGTCGAGCTCCATGGCGACGCCGTCGAGCGCGCCGAGCGCCGGGGTGATCTCCAGCAGCTGCAGGATCACGGGCTGGTCGGGACCGAGCAGCGCACCGCTGGCGATGCGGAACAGGAGGCTGTACCCGATCTGACCGGCAGCACCGGTGACAGCGACGCGAACGGGCTCAGTGGACATCGTGGGGTCTCCTCGGAGGGGGAAGGCGGGGCTCGTGGCCGATGCGTCGCACCCTACGGCGAGGGTGGCGCGGGCTGCCAGACTCGGGCGCGTGCTCGCGTCGCTGTTCGTCTACGGAACGCTGATGCCCGGACGCCTGCGCTGGGGGCTGCTCGCGGGCGTGGCGGTGTCGACGGTGCCGGACTCGGTGCCGGGTCGGCTCTACGACACGGGCGAGGGGTGGCCGGCGGCGCGCTTCGGTGCGGACGGCGCCATCCCGGGGTGGGTGGTGGGCGTGCTGCCGGTGGACCTGGTGACGCTGCTGCCGGTGCTCGACGAGGTGGAGACGGGGTTCCGGCGGGTGCCGGTGCGCACCGTCGGCGGGATCGACGCCTGGGGCTACGAGGTGCTCGACGTGGAGGCGGGGTGGTCGGCCATCGACCGCTGGGAGGGGCGGGCCGAGCGGTGACGGCCGGACGGGCTACAGCTGCAGCGACTTGGTCTGCAGGAACTCCTCGAGGCCGTAGCGGCCGAGCTCGCGGCCGTTGCCCGAGCGCTTGAAGCCACCGAAGGGCGCGAGCGGGTTGAACCGGCCGCCGTTGATCTCGAGCTGGCCGGTGCGGATGCGCCGGGCGACGGCGATGGCCTCGTCACGGTCCGCGCCCCAGACGCCGCCGGAGAGGCCGTACACGGAGTCGTTGGCGATGTCGACGGCCTCGTCGACGCCCTCGTAGGGGATCACCGAGAGCACCGGGCCGAAGATCTCCTCCTGGGCGATCGTCATGTCGTTGCGCACGCCGGCGAAGAGCGTGGGCTTCACGTAGTACCCCTCGGGCAGGTCCTCGGGCTGCTCGGGCCCGCCGGTCACGAGGGTGGCGCCCTCGTCGATGCCCTGCTGGATGTAGGCCCGGACCCGGGTGCGCTGGGCGTCGGAGATCAGCGGGCCGAGGCGGCCGGCGGACTCGGCCGGGTCGCCGATGGTGTACGTGGTCTCGATCTCGTCCCGGAGCTTGTCGACGATGGCGTCGTGGCGATCGGCCGGCACGAGCAGGCGGGTGAAGGCGGTGCAGGTCTGGCCGGAGTTCAGGAAGGCGCTGCTGACCGCGGCCTTGACCGCCTTGTCGAGGGTCTCGCCGTCGAGGTCGTCGAGGAGGATGTTGGCGGACTTGCCGCCCAGCTCGAGCGCCACCCGCTTCACCGTGGGCGCGGCCAGCTCGCTGACGCGGGAGCCGGCCCGCGTGGAGCCGGTGAAGCTGATCATGTCGACGTCGGGGTGGGCGGCCAGGGCCTCGCCCACCACCGGGCCCGTGCCCGAGACGAGGTTGCACACGCCCGGCGGCCGGCCGATGCCGTCCAGGATCTCGGCGAGGATGAACGCGTTGAGGGGGGCCACCTCGCTCGGCTTGAGCACCACGGTGCAGCCGGCCGCGAGCGCCGGACCGAGCTTCGCCAGGGCCAGCTGATTGGGGTAGTTGTAGGCGATG
>JAHBSN010000135.1 GCA_019639095.1 Actinomycetota bacterium | reverse complement strand
CGGTCGGGGAGGTCGCTGTCTCGGGCGGCGTCGAGCAGGTCGTGGGCGTGGGCGGTGGCGGCGTGGCCCACATCGACGAGCGCGGCGCTGAGCCCGGTGGCGGCCGCCACGGCCTTGGCCTCGTCGCGGGCGTGCCGGGCCCGGTAGGCGATCCCGGGCCGGCCCTCGGTGTCCACGGCGGCCAGGATGAGGCCGCCGAGCAGGCCGCAGTTCTTCAGGAAGTGGATCCGCTGGGCTCGGCGCTCGTCTCCCTCCAGCTCCCAGAACGGGTGCCCGGCCACGGTGGTGGGCACGAGGGTGATGGCCAGGGCGGTGGAGGCGGCACGAGGGAACCGACCCGTGGCCAGGAGGAGGCCGGCCCCCACCTGCACGGCGCCGTTGGCGCGCACGTACGCCTCGCTCTCGATGGGGAGGGGTCGGCCCTGGGCCACGTCGTGGACGGCTTGGGCCACGCCGGCCGCGGTGCTGCCCGCCTGGTCCGCAGCGGCGTGCACCTGCTCGGCGCCCGGCGCGTCGGGCACGGCACCCGCGGCCTGGTCGGCGCCGGCCTCGACGGTCTCGGCCGCCTGGTCCACGCGGTCCTCGACGGCCCCGGCGACCTTCTCCGCCACCGGCTGGGCGGCGGTGGCCATCCGGTCGAGGAGGGGAGCGGCCTTCTGGGCTCGGCCGCGGGGGTTGCGGAGGGCGTCGATGCCCTCCACCACGAAGATGGAGGCGAGCAGGGGGCGGGCGAGGCGTCGTACCAGCATGCGCGGGGGTACCCGTCGCCCCGGCCGGCCAGACCGGCAACTGATTGACCGGCTGGTCAAGGGCGGCGGTAGCCTGCGCCGATGACCGACCACCGCTTCGAGTCCGTCGCCGAGGTCCGAGAGGGCCTCCGCAAGGTCGACTACCTGTCCGACGAGGGCATCGCCGGGATCGTGTACCTGGCCGATCGCCTCCAGAAGCCCATCCTCGTGGAGGGCCCGGCGGGCACGGGCAAGACCCAGCTCGCCAAGTCGGTGGCCGAGATGACCGGCGCCCGCCTCATCCGCCTCCAGTGCTACGAGGGGCTCGACGAGGCCAAGGCCCTCTACGAGTGGAACTACAAGAAGCAGCTCCTGCGCATCCAGGCCCAGAAAGGCGACGACGCGTGGGAGGCGGTGGAGGACGACCTCTTCTCCGACGAGTTCCTGCTCACCCGTCCGCTCCTCGAGGCCATCCGGGCCGAGGAGCCCGTGGTGCTGCTCATCGACGAGGTCGACCGCGTGGAGGTGGAGACCGAGGCGCTCCTGCTCGAGATCCTCTCCGACTACCAGGTCTCCATCCCCGAGCTCGGCACCATCACCGCCAAGCAGATCCCGCTGGTGTTCCTCACGTCGAACAACACCCGGGAGCTCTCCGAGGCGCTCAAGCGGCGCTGCCTCTTCCTCCACGTCGACTACCCCGACATGGAGCGCGAGAAGGAGATCGTGCTCACCAAGGTGCCCGACATCACCGAGAACCTCGCCGACCAGGTGGCGCGCATCGTGCGGTCGCTCCGCCAGCTCGAGCTCAAGAAGTCGCCGTCGGTGTCCGAGACGCTCGACTGGGCCAACACGCTGGTGCTCCTCGGCGTGGAGCAGGTGGACGCCGAGACGGCCACCAGCACCGCCAACATCCTGCTCAAGTACCAGTCCGACATCGCCAAGGCGGTGCGCGAGTTCGCTGCCGACAAGCAGGGCATGAAGGCCTTCGCCCCGGGGCCCAAGTAGCGCCGTGACCCCCACCGCCGAGCCCGCCACCGACGGCGAGGATGCCGCCGTCGCGGGCGAGCCCATCCTCGACCTGCTCAACGGCTTCATCGCCGAGCTGCGCGAGGCGGGCCTGCCGGTGAGCCTCACCGAGAACCTCGACGCCATGGCGGCCATCCGCCACATCCCGCTCGAGGAGCGCGAGACCTTCAAGTACGCGCTGGCCGCCACGCTGGTGAAGAACAACGCCCACTGGCGCTCGTTCGAGACCGTGTTCGAGGTCTACTTCTCGCTGCGGGGCACCAAGTACGGCATCGACGACGACAGCCTCGAGGCCGACCTCGCCGACCTGCTCGACGACGAGCGCGACGGCGCCGGAGACCAGGGGAGCGGTCAGTCCGGCCAGGGCGGCGGCGACGCCCTCACCCCCGAGGAGCTCCAGCAGCTCCTGTACCAGGCGATGCTCAAGGGCGACGAGGCCCTCATGCGCGCCATCGCCCGCCAGGCGGTGAAGCGCTTCGCCGGCATGGAGCCCGGGCGCCCGGTGGGCGGCACCTACTACCTCTACCGCACGCTGCGGAACCTCGACCTCGACGGCCTGCTCGAGAAGATGATGGAGCAGCGCCGCGAGCAGGCCCGAGACGCCGGCGAGGAGCTCTCCAAGCTCGAGGAGCGCCTCGAGCAGGACGAGTACGAGCACCGCATCAACGCCCTCAAGCAGGAGATCGAGGCCGAGATCCGCCGCCGCCTGGTGGCCGATCGCGGCATCGAGGCGATGGCCAAGACGCTGCGCAAGCCGCTGCCCGAGGACGTCGACTTCATGCACGCGAGCCGCGAGGAGATGGTGGGCCTGCGCAAGGCGCTCATCCCGCTCACGCGCCGCCTGGCCGTGCGCCTGGCCCGCAAGCGCCGCCACAACCGGCGCGGTCCGCTCGACTTCCGCCGCACCGTCCGGGCATCGCTGTCCTACGGCGGCGTGCCGGCCGAGCCCAAGTTCCGCCACCCCCGCCCCCACAAGCCCGAGATCTTCGTGGTGGCCGACATCTCCGGCTCGGTGGCCGCCTTCGCCCGCTTCACCCTCATGCTCGTGTACGCCATCAGCGGCCAGTTCTCGAAGGTGCGCTCGTTCGTGTTCATCGACGGCATCGACGAGGTCACGTCGTTCTTCGAGGGCGTGGAGGACGTGACCGAGGCGGTGCACCGGGTGAACACCGAGGCCGACGTGGTCTGGGTGGACGGCCACTCCGACTACGGCCACGCGCTCGAGGTGTTCCACACCAAGTGGGGCAAGGAGATCGGGCCCAAGACCACGGTGCTGATCCTGGGCGACGCCCGGAACAACTACCACGCGTCCCAGAGCTGGGTGGTGAAGGAGATGCAGCACCGGGCGCGCCACGTCTACTGGCTGAACCCCGAGCCCAGGTCGTACTGGGACACCGGCGACTCGATCGTGGGGGACTACGGCGCCCACTGCGACGGCGTGTTCGAGTGCCGCAACCTGCGCCAGCTCGAGAAGTTCGTGGAGAACCTGGCCTGAGCGCCGGAGCTGCCGGGGTACGGTTCGATCGTACCCTGTAGGTACCATGCGATGGTACCTTGATGCGGTGGACGCTCGCCGCAGCCCCTTCCCGTTCCAGGGGCCCCTCGCCCCGGAGGAGGTGGTCGGCCGCCTCGAGCTCCGCGCCGACCTCGCCCGGCGCATCCGCGAGCGCCGGCTGACCGCCCTCCTCGGCCCGAGGCGCTACGGCAAGACGAGCATCCTGCGGCGGGTGGCCGCGGACCTGGCCGCCGACGGCGTGGAGACCGTGTGGGTGGACCTGTTCGCCACCTCGTCGATGGCCGACCTCGCCAGCGCGCTCGACCGCGGCCTGGCCGAGACGCAGGGCCGGTTCCGCCGGGCGCTCGATCGCCTCGCCGGGTCGCTGTCGCTGCAGCTCGGCCTGCTCGGCGTGCAGCTGTCGGCCAGCGCGCGCGACCGGCCCGACCCGGCCATGAAGGTGCGGCTCATGCTGCAGCTGCTGCTGGAGGCGGCGCAGAAGCACGACCTGCTGCTGGTGGTCGACGAGTTCTCCGGGATCGCCGCCGTCCCCAACGCCGCCGCGCTCCTCCGCACCGAGCTCCAGCACCACTACCGCGAGCTCGGCATCGTGTTCGCCGGCTCGCAGCCCTCCACCATGGCCCAGCTGTTCACCGATCGGGCCCAGCCCTTCTTCGCCCAGGCCGACCTGGTGGACACCCCGCCGCTCACCGACCCGGAGGTCGCCCAGCTCGTGGATCGCGGCTTCGAGCGCACCGGCCGCCACGCCGGACCGGTCGCCGGCCACGTGGTCGAGCTGGCGGCCGGCCACCCCCAGCGGGCCATGCAGCTGGCCGACGCCTGCTGGAGCCTCGTGGCACCCGGTGCGGCGGCCACCGAGGACACCTGGCGCGATGCGCTGGCCGAGGTCCGGCGCTCGGTCGACAGCGGGTCCGAGCGCCTGTTCACCCTGCTGCCGGTGGGCCACCAGAAGGTCCTGCGGACCGTGGCCGTGGGCGGGAGCCCCCTCGGCGCGGCCGGCGAGGTGCTGGACCTCCCGGCGAGCACCGCCCAGGCGGGCATCCGGGCCCTGCTCGGCAGCGCCGACCTCGTCCGTCGGGACGGCCGGCTGGCGCTGGTGGACCCGCTCTTCGCCGACTGGATCCGGCGCCGGTTCCCGCTCTGATCGTCAGGTGCGGCGCCAGACCTGCTCGGCCGGCGCACCGCTGCGAGCGCGCGAGAGGGCGATGCCGGTTGATACGAGGGCGGTGTGGGAGAACGCCTGCGGGAAGTTCCCCAGCATGCGCCCGGCGCCCGGGTCGTACATCTCGGCCAGGAGGCCGACGTCGTTGCGCAGGCCGAGCAGCCGCTCGTAGACCTCGGTGGCCTCCTCCACCCGACCCTGCATGACCAGCACGTCGGCGAGCCAGAACGTGCAGAGCAGGAACGTGCCCTCGGTGCCGCCCACGCCGTCGTCGGTGACCGCGGGGTCGTAGCGGTGGACCAGGCCGTCGTGGGTGAGCTCGCGCTGCACGGCCTCCACCGTGGCGGTCACCCTCGGGTCGTCGGCGGGCAGGAAGCCCACCAAGGGCACCAGGAGGAGGCTCGCATCGAGCGCGCTGCCGTCGAGCTCCTGCACGAAGGCGCCCCGGTGGTCGACGCCGTGGGCCAGGACCTCGGCGCGGACCTCGGCCGCCACGGATCGCCAGCGCTCGGTGGGCGCGTCGACGCCGAGCAGCTCCGACAGCCGGACGGCCCGATCGAGCGCCACCCACGCCATGACCTTGGAGTGGGTGAAGTGCCGCCGCCCGCCCCGCACCTCCCAGATGCCATCGTCGGGCTCGCGCCAGCGCTCCACCACGGTCTCGGTGAGCACCTCGGCCACGGCCCACGCGTCGGTGGCGTCCTGCACGAGGTCACGGTGGCCCTCGAAGAGCGAGTCGAGCACCTCGCCGTACACGTCGAGCTGGAACTGGCCGTGGGCGGCGTTGCCGATCCGCACGGGCCGGGACCCCTCGAACCCGGCGAGCCACGGCAGCTCCTCCTCGGTCAGGCGGTGCTCCCCGGCGGGGCCGTACATGATCTGGACGTCGTCGGGACGCCCGGCCACCGCGCGCAGCAGCCAGTCCCACCATGCCCGGGCCTCCTCGTGGTAGCCGGCGTCGCGCAGCGAGGTGAGGGTGAACGTGGCGTCGCGCAGCCAGCAGTAGCGATAGTCCCAGTTGCGGGAGTTGCCGATGGCCTCGGGGAGCGACGTGGTGGGCGCCGCCACGATCCCGCCGGTGGGGGCGTAGGTGAGTCCCTTGAGCACGGTGAGCGAGCTGCTGATCGCCTCGTCGTAGGGGCCGAACGAACCGCATCGCCCCGTCCACTCCTGCCACCACGCGGTGGTCTCGTCGATCACGTCGCGGACCGGTCGGGCCGGCGGTGCGGCCAGGTGCGACGGGCTCCACACCAGGTCGAAGCCCACCTCGTCGCCGGCGCCCAGGGTGAAGTGGGCGGCGGTGGACCACCCCTCGGGTCGCAGCTCGACGCTGGTGTTCAGGCACAGCGAGTCGGGCCCGGCCACGAGGTGGAGCCCGCCGTCCACGCGGCGCACCCAGGGCACGAGCGAGCCGTAGTCCATCCGCGCCGCCAGCTGCATGGCCATCGGGACCCGGCCGGAGATCCCCCGCGCCAGGCGGACCACGTCGAGCCGGCCGTCGCCGCGCACCGGCATGCAGTCGACCACCTCGACCTCGCCGTCGTCGGTGGTGAAGCGCGTCTCGAGCACGAGCGTGCCGGGCCGGTAGCGGCGCGACACGGCGCGCACGGGTCCGGCCGGCGCGAGCGACCAGCGCCCGTTGTCGGGCGACCCGAGGAGGGCGGCGAAGCAGGCCGGGGAGTCGAAGCGGGGGAAGGTGAGCCAGTCGATCGACCCGTCGCGCCCCACCAGGGCGGCCGACTGGGTGTCGGACAGGAACGCGTAGTCCTCGATCCGGTTCGCCACCCTTCCTTCCTACCGCCGCCGACCGTCGAAGGCGACGCACCCCGATCGGGGGAGGCGCTCGCGGCGGGTTGACGGCGGGCAGTACGCTCACCGCTCCGGCCCGCCCTGCGGCCGTCCTCGGAGGAGCCATGCGAGCAGACCACGCCCCCCACGCCACTCCCGTGCGCATCGCCGTCGCGGTCGCGCTGGTGCTGCTGCTGCTCCCGCTCGGATCGCTCCGCGCCGAGGCCCTGCCCACCGATGGGCAGCCCAAGATCATCGGCGGCACCCAGTCCGGCCCCGGGGCGTGGCCGTCCCAGGTGGGGCTCCTGCGCGCCGACGAGCCCGACAACTACCAGGCCCAGTTCTGCGGCGGCACGCTCGTGGACCGCGAGTGGGTGCTCACCGCGGCCCACTGCATGTTCGACGACGACCGGCGGATCTCGCCGTCGTCGGTGCAGGTGCTCATCGGCACCCAGAGCCTCGCCCGTGGCGGCACCCGCGTGGCCGTGGCCGAGATCCGGGTGATCCCGGGCTGGGACCCCGACCGCTTCTACCGCGACGTCGCCATGTTGCGCCTGGCCACGCCGTCGTCCAACCCGGTGCAGGTGATCACCGGCCAGGGCGCCCAGGTGCCCGTGGGCGCCGAGGTCGTGGCCACCGGGTGGGGCACCATGACCGACGGCGGCAACGACTTCCCGACCGAGCTGATGCAGGTGTCGATGCGCCAGCAGTCCGACGCCACCTGCGCGGCGGCCTACGGGTCGGCCTACTACGCCAACGCCATGAGCTGCTCGGGCACCACCGGCAAGGACACCTGCCAGGGCGACAGCGGCGGCCCGCTCGTCACCAAGCGCAACGGCGTGTGGGTCCAGGTGGGCATCACCAGCTGGGGCGAGGGGTGCGGCGAGCCGGGCTTCCCCGGCATCTCCACCCGCCTGCCCAACTTCGCCACCTGGGTCCGCCAGCAGATACGGCTCTATCCCTTCGCCGATGCTGTGGCGCTCGTGAACGCCGCCCACAAGGACCTGTTCAACCGCAAGCCCACCAACGTGGAGCTGGTCAACGGCGTGGTGGCCATCGACAAGGGCACCTCCGGCCCCGCCTACCTGGCCGGGCTGATCTCGGGCGCCACCTACCAGGCGCGCATGGGGGGCCTCACCCGCTCGTACCGGGCCTACTTCCTGCGCGACCCCGACCAGAGCGGTCTCGACTTCTGGTTCGCCAAGGTCAACGCCGGGTGGTCCACCACCCGGATCTCGGACTTCTTCGCCCAGTCGAGCGAGTTCCAGAACCGCTACGGCTCCCTGAACAACGACCAGTTCGTCCAGCTCATCTACCGCAACGTGCTCGGGCGCGACGGAGATCAGGGCGGCATCGACTTCTGGACGACCCAGCTCGACGCCGGCAAGAAGACCCGCGGCCAGGTGATGGTCGGGTATTCGGAGTCCAACGAGTACAAGACCGCCACCCGCAACCGGGTGAACACGATCATCACCACCTACGCCATGCTGCGGCGGCCGCCCACCACCGCCGAGCTCGGCGCCGGCGACACCCGCAGCGTGGCCACCCAGGTGCAGGCGATCTTCGAGTCCGACGCCTACGACGCCCGGTACTGATCGCGGGCCGGGGGTGCCCCGGCGCCCGGCCGGCCAGCTCCCTAAGCTCGCCGTCGAGGCGACCGAGCGGCGCCTCGGAGAGGTGGTGCGGCTGATGGTCCTCGATCGTTCCTCCCGTGGCGGGGTCCGTCGCCTCGCCGCCACCGGCGCCCTCCTCGCGGTGGCCGCCACCGCCCAGGCGTGGGCGCCTCCGGCATCGGCTGCGGCCGACGCCGCCCAGGCCGACCTCTCGGTCACCGTGTCCCACTCGCCGGCGGCGCCCTTCACCGGCGATCCGCTCACGTTCACCATCACCGCCGCCAACGCCGGCCCGGCGGAGGCCAGCGGGGTGGTGGGCGGTCTCTCGCTCACGTACCCGTTCCGGTACACCCCGGCTCCGTCGCCCTCGGCCGCCGCGTGCGGGGTCACCCAGGAGACCAACGCCGTGCTGTGCAGCTTCGGCACCATCCCCGCGGGTGGGTCCACCACGGTCCGGGTGGTGGTGGCGCCGCTGTCGGCCGGGGTGTTCCCCGTCACGGTGGCCGTGGCCTCCGAGACGCCCGACCCCGACCTCGACGACCGGGCCGCCACCGACACGGTCATCGTGCAGCAGGGTCCCACCCAGATCGACCGCGCCGTGGCCGCCATCTACGAGCTCGTGCTGGACCGGGCGGCCACCCCCAGGGAGGTGCGCTACTGGTCCGACGCCTGGGTGAACGGCCCGTGGGAGCGGCGCTACCGGGTGCCGCTGGCGATCATCGCCGGCAGCGAGTCGCGCCGGATCCGGGTGGCGGAGGCGTACAGCCGCATCCTCGGCCGCGCCGCGTCGTCTCGTGAGGTGGCGGCGTGGTCGGCCCGGCTGGGCTCGGGCCTCACCTACGAGCGCTTCGAGGCGTCGCTGGTGGGATCGGGCGAGTTCGCCCGTCGCCACCCCGGCCGCACCCGCACCATCCAGGGGGCGTTCTCGGCGGTCCTGAGCCGGCAGCCGAGCGCCGGCGAGCTGGCCGACTGGAGCGCCCGGCTGGCCCGCGGCACCACGGTGGGGCAGCTGGCCGTGGCGCTCTACGCGAGCACCGAGGGCCGCGACGTGGTGATCACGCGCTACTTCCGGAACTCGATCGGGCGCTCGCCCACCAACTTCGACCGCTACTTCTGGTTCAGCGCCCTGGACGAGGGCTCCACCGCCGACGCCGAGTGGGCCAAGCTGCTCGTGTCCGACCAGTACCTGAGCCAGTTCCCGCCCACCTACTACGGGCCGGTCTACGACTAGGGCCCGTCGGCCACCAGCTCGTCGAAGGCGGCGAACAGGGCCGGGCGCTCGTGCGCGGCGCGCAGTCGCAGCGCGAGGCGCCGGCTGGTGACGAGCAGGTCGCGCGCTGCGCGCCCCGGCCAGGGGCGGGGGAGGAGCTCCGGCGGCAGCAGCGGATCGCGCAGGAACACCTCCTGGAACGCGATCACCATCCGCAGCGCGCCCGGGAGGAAGTCGGCATCGGAGATGCGGTCGTGGCGCTCCCGCAGCCGCTCGAGGATGGGCACGACGTCCTGGTGCTCGGCCACGAACCGGGTGTAGCTGGCGGCCAGCTCGTCGACCGGCCAGAGGGTGCGGGCCAGCTCGCGGGCGGCGCGCACCCCGCCCACCTCGAGGTCGGTGCTGCTGGCCAGGCTCAGCCGGTTGAGCACGTCGAGGCGCCCGGCGATGGCGCGCACGTCGTCCTCCCACGGGCGGGGTGACACGTACAGCCCGTTGTTGACCACGGCGCCGCCGGCGTCGAGGAGCCGGTCCCGCAGCCGGTCTCTCGCCGAGCGCCGATCCTCGGGGATGGCGAAGGCGGCCAGGTGCCAGGTGCCGTCCCACCCCTGGCCCTTGCGGTCCTGGAGGTAGGCGAGCTCGTGGCGGCGCAGGGAGCCCAGCCGCAGCACGTCGCCCGCGGGGGTGGTGCGGAACGTGGCCGAGCGGCCCGAGCCGTCGCGCTCGAGCAGCCCCTCGGCGAGGAGGCGGCGCAGGCACGACCGCACCTGCTCGTCGGTCAGGTCGCAGGCGGCGGCCACGTCGTAGAGCTCATCCGCGCGGATGGTGCCGTCGGGTCGGGCCATGCCGAACACCAGCACCCTGGTCGGAACCTCAACGGCCGTTACGCGCACGACCGTCACTGTTGACGACCGGCTCGCGCCGGTCAAGCGGGGGCGCTCAGGCGGCGTTGCCGGCGCCGATGGCGGCGAGGGCCACCATGGCACCCCGCAGGTCGCCGATCAGCGCGCCGGCCATCTTGTTCATCACGTAGGCCACCGACACCTGGGCGTCGACGTCGACCACGCAGATCGAGCCGCCCCACCCGCCCCAGAAGCACGAGCGCGGGTTGGGGCTGAGCGGGATCAGGTCGGTCATCAGGCCGAACCCGGTGCCCATGCGCATGGGCACGCCGAGCACGAG
>JAHBSN010000134.1 GCA_019639095.1 Actinomycetota bacterium | reverse complement strand
GTGACGTTCTCCTTCGGTGGTCCGGGCGTGGAGGCCGGTCGGGGCGCGCACGACACCGGGGTGCTCAGGTCGTTGACCCAGCAGTTGGTGAGCTCGTTGCCGATGGCGAAGCCCTGGGCGTAGCCGAACGGGATCTCGACGCGGGTCTGCGGGGCTCGCAGGGCCGGGGTCTCGAGCCAGCGGACCTCGGTGGTGAACTGGCCTCGCGCCACGGCGACCGCGCGCCGCGAGTGGGCGATCTCGTCGGGGGCGCCCATGGGCGCGATCGACAGCGCCCAGGTGGTGCCGATCACCCCGAACACCGCGAAGGCGGCCCACCACGTCAGTCGCCCCCTCGACCTCACCGCCCGAAGCTACCGCGCCCGGGTCGCGCCCCGAACCCGGCGACGACCTGCACACGATCTCCACGGACCACCCCCAGAGGTCTGCACATCTCGTGCGTACCGTCCTCCCCGACGTGGCCGGCGCCGGGCGGGACCCTCCGCCGACCACGGGAGCGAAGGGAGCTCAGCACCGTGACCAACCCACCGGGATCCGACGTGCCGCCCCCGCCACCGCCGCCCCTCGGCGGTGGCGGGGGCGTCCTCGCGCCGCCGCCCACCTGGATCGCCCCGGCTCCCCCGCGGCCCGTCGGTCCCCGTCGCGTCGACCTCGACGTGCCGAGGGCCGGCGGCCGGGCGCTGGCGGCCGCCGTCGTGGTGGGCCTGGCGTTCGATGCCGCGGCCCGCAACGGCATCGACACCGTGTCGGGCCTGCTGCTGGCCGTCGTCGGCACCCAGGCCCTGGCCTGGAGCGCGCCGATCCGGGGCCGGGCCGCTCGTGGCGCGCTCACCCTCGCCGTGCTCGCCTCGGCGCTGCTCGTGCTGCGCGCCAGCCCGTGGGCCACCGCCCCGCTCGTGCTGGCGCTCGCCCTCCTGGCCGTGCTCGCCGCATCGTTCGACCCCGATGCCCCCACGCGCGCCACGTTCCCGGCGCTGGCCGGACGGATCTGGGTGGCCGCCGGCCACCTGGTGACGGCGCCGGCAATGTTCCTGCCACGGTCCGGCGAACCGCGCCGCCCCGCCGGCGACGTCGTGGCGCGTGACCGCATGGCCGTGGCGCGAGGGATCGCGCTGTCGCTGCCCGTCGTGGCGGTCATCGGGCTGCTGCTGGCCGACGCCGACCCCATCTTCGAGTCGTGGTTCGACCTCCCGCTGCTGCTCGGCCACGGCGTGCTCGTGGGGGTCGGCGGGTGGGCCCTGCTCGGCATGTGGCGGGTGGCCAACGCCCGGCGGCCCGAGGCCGACCTCCCCGCGCCGCCGGCGCTCGGCACCACCGAGGCCGGCGTCGTCCTCGGCGCGCTCTGCGCGCTCTACGCCGCGTTCGTGGCCGCCCAGCTCGTGGGGGTGAGCAGCGGCTCGCGCCACATCCTGGAGAGCCAGGGCCTCACCTACGCCGAGTACGCACGGGAGGGCTTCTTCCAGCTCCTCTGGGCGGCGGCCATCACCGTGGTGGTGCTGCTGTGCGTGCGGGCCTGCACCGGGCGGGCGCGCGGAGCGCTGCTGTGGCTGAGCGAGGCGATCGTGGTGCTCACCCTCGGGGTGGTGGCCAGCGCGCTGCGCCGCCTCCAGCTGTACGAGGCGGCGTACGGCCTCACGATGCTGCGGCTCGCCTGCACCGTGGTGGCCGTGGGGATCGGCGCGGTCTTCGTGCTGGTCGGCGTGGCCATGGCCCGGCGGGATGCGGCGGCGTCCGGGCGCCTCGCCCCGGCGGTGCTGGCGGTGGCGTTGGTGTTCGTGGCCGGCTGGTCCCTCGCCGACCCGGCGGCGCTCGTCGCCCAGCGGAACCTCGACCGCGCCGCGCACGGCCGGCCCCTCGACGTGGCGGCCACCGTCGACCTCGGCCCCGACGCGGTGCCGGCCATCGTCGAGCGCACCGGTTCCCTCGACGCCGACACCGCCGCCGAGCTGCGCGCCGCCGTGTGCGCCGAGCGCGATGCCTGGGACCTCGACGCCGGCGGCCTGGCCACCAATGCCTCGCGCACCCGGGCCGCCCGCCTGCTCGACCGCTACTGCGCCACGGGCTGATCCCGGGTCCGGCGTTCAGCCCGCCAGGTAGGCCTCGGCGAGGGCGGCGGGAGCGCAGGCGAGCCAGGCGTCGACGACCAGCTCGCGCAACGTGGCGGGGTCCACCTCGTCGAGCGCCACCAGCACGGCGGGGTACCCCTCGAAGTGGGCGATCGTGAACACCCCGGCCGCTCCGTGGGCCTCCAGCACCGCCGCCTTCTCGGCCAGGTCCTCCACCGCGACGGCCAGGATCGGCCCGCTCGGCGGCTCCTCCGAGCCGAACCGCTTCAGGTCGGCCTTCGAGAACGGCCGCTCCCAGGCGAACGCCTTGCTGGCCACGAGAAACGTCCGGTGCCCGTAGCGCACCCCCTCGTCCACCTCGGGGAGCCCCCGGGCGATCGCCTCCGCCTCGTCCACCGTCACCACGGGGGCGGACCCTACCGATCCGGGGGTCAGGCGTCGACGGTGACCAGGGCGTGGTCGGCGCGGTTGAGGGGGTCGGGGCCGTCGGCCGACGCGACCACGATGTCCTCCAGGCGCAGGCCCCACGCCCCGGCGGTGTAGATGCCCGGCTCCACCGAGAAGGCGTGGCCGGGCACCAGCGGGGTGGCGTTGCCGGCCACCACGTAGGGGTCCTCGTGCTCCTCGACGCCGATGCCGTGGCCGGTGCGGTGGAAGAACCGCTGCCCGTACCCGGCGGCGTCGATGATGCGCCGGGCGGCGGCGTCGACGTCCTCGCACGGCGTGCCCACCAACGCCGCCGCCACGGCCGCGGCCTGGGCCTCGTGCAGCACGGCGTAGGCGTCGGCCACGTCGCCCGGCGCGTCCCGGCCGCCCGCCACCACGCACCGGGTGATGTCCGAGCAGTAGCCGGCGCCGCCGTCGGCCGCCATCGTCCCGCCGAAGTCGCACAGCACCACGTCGCCGGCCTCGATCACCCGCTCGTCGGCCTCGTGGTGGGGGCTGGCGGCGTTGGGCCCGCTGGCCACGATGGCGAAGTTGACCCGCTGGTGGCCCTCGGCCACGAGGCGCCGGCCGATGTCGGCCGAGACGTCGGCCTCGGTGCGTCCGACCAACGGGATCTGCCCGCCCTGGAGCTGGGCGGCCACCCGGTCGGCGGCCTCGGCGGCCCGGCGCAGCGCCGCCACCTCGGCCGCGTCCTTCACGGCGCGGAGCGGGCCGGTGACCGTGCTCCCCCGACGCCACGCCGCGTTGGGCATGGCGTCCTGCAGGTCGACCACGAAGCGGGCCCAGGTCCGGTCGCTGATGGCCGCCACCGACACCGAGCCGGCGAGCCGGGCCACCAGCTCGATCGGATCGGTGGTCTCCTCGAAGGGCGCCAGGGCGAACACATCGGGCTGCTCCACCACCCGCGGCGCCTCCAGCCGGGGCACCACCAGGGTGGCGTTCCCGTCGCGCGGCACCACCAGCATCGTGAGCCACTCGAGCGGCATGGCCTCGTAGCCGGTGAGCCAGGGCAGGTCGGCCCCCACCGACACGAGCAGGACGTCGACGCCCTGGTCGGCCATGGCGGTGCGGACTCGCTGGAGGCGCTCGGCGTGCATGGCGAGCAGGGTACGTCGGCCGCACCGCCTTGCCCTCCGACGCCCGCGCCAGCCCGATTCCTGTCGATTTGGCACGCCATGCGGACCGAATCGACAGGAATCGCCGTTGTGCAGGGTCGGGTGGCCGCGGCGGGCGGCCCGCGAGCTACGGGAGGCCGGCGTGGGGGACGTCGACGGTGGTGGTGAGGAGCACGGCCTCGCGGGCGCGGGTGCGGTTGTGCTCGAAGAAGTCGGGCGCGGCGCAGAGCAGGAGCGTGCGACCGTCGGGGCCGCCGAGCTGGCAGGCGTAGATGCCGAGGCCCTCGGGGGCGGGGATCTGGTCGACGATCTCGCCGCCCTCGGCGATGCGCACCGCCCGGTTGCCCAGCGCATCGGCGGCCCAGATGTGGTTCTCGGCGTCGAGGGTGCACCCGTCGGGCGCCACCTCGATCTGGACCAGGCCCTCCTCGAAGGTGTCGGCCACGGGGAGCGGTCCGAGTTCGGCCCAGGTGCGGCGGTCGGTGAGGGTGCCGTCGGGTTGGATCGTGAACGCGGTGTAGCGGTTGCCGGTGGTCTCGCCGACGATGAGCGTCGAGCCGTCGGGCGTGACCACCGAGCCGTTCGGGAAGAACAGGTCCTCGGCCGCCACCGCCACGGTGCCGTCGGGGTCCACCCGCACCAGGTGGGCCGGCGCGGGCGCGGCCCCGCCCATGAGGTCGAACCCGAAGTTGCCCACGTAGGTGTGGCCGGCGGCGTCGACCACGAGGTCGTTCACGTGACCGCCCACGTGCTCGGAGATGTCGGCCAGGGTGGTGAGCTCGCCGTCGGCGTAGCGCAGGACCTTGTGGTCGGTCATCGACGCGATCACGAGCGAGCCGTCGGGCAGCCAGCCCAGGCCCGACGGCTGCGCCGGCACCGACACGACCACGGTCTCGGCGCCCTCGGGCGTCACCCGCGACACCTGGTGGCGGTAGAAGTCCGACACCCACCAGGTGCCGTCGCGCCAGCGCGGCCCCTCGAAGAACGCACCGCCGTCGAGCAAAGTCGAGATCGTCCGATCAGCCATGCGGCGGACGGTACCGGAACCGGCTCAGCCCGGCTCGCCCACCCAGGTGCGCCACCGCTCCAGCTCCGCGAGCCAGCCCTCGCGGGTGCGGCGACCGGCGGTGAGGACCCGGGTGGCCCACAGCCGAACCTGGACCGCCTCGGTGCGCACGGCCACGATGTCCCAGCGGAACAGGCTGGCCCGCGAGGCGTCGAACTCCTCGATGTCGTCCCGGGGGATGCGCAGCTCCCGATACCACTGGCGCAGCACGAGCTCGTCCCCGACGGCGTCCACCCGTCGGCCCGACACGTCGAAGGTCATGGCCGCCCAAGCCACCCCGGCCACCACGGTCAGCAGCCCCGATCCGACCGAGCCCTGGGCCACGGCGGCCACACCCACCAGCAGCCCGAGGCCGCCTCCGAGCGCGGCCGCCGCCACCGCCACGCCGGCGAACCAGCGGGGCGGCGCGATGTGAACCTCCGGCTCGGTCACCCCGACCCGGCCGCCGCACCCGACGGTGCCGCCACCTCCACCTCGGCGGCGTCGGCCGCCTGGCGGGCGTGGTAGCTCGAGCGGGTGAGCGGCGACGCCTCCACGTGGTCGATCCCCATGGCCTCGCCGATGGCCTTCAGCTCGGCCAGTTCCTCGGGCGTCCACCAGCGCGCCACCGGCAGGTGGTGCGTGGTGGGCCGCAGGTACTGGCCGACGGTGACGATGTCGACGCCGATGCCCCGCAGGTCGGCGAGGGTGCCCACCAGCTCGTCGAAGGTCTCGCCCATCCCCACCACGAGGCTCGACTTGGTGGTGAGCCCGGCCGCCTTGGCCCGGGCCAGCACGGCGAGGGACCGGGCGTAGGACGCCGAGGGCCGTACGGCGCGCTGGAGCCGGGGCACCGTCTCCACGTTGTGGTTGAGGACCTCGGGACGGGCGTCGAACACGACGTCGAGCGATGCCGGGTCGCCCTTGCAGTCGGAGATCAGGCACTCGACCGCCACGCCGGGGGTGCGGCGCCGGATGGCCTCGATGGTGGCGGCGAACTGCGACGCGCCCCCGTCGGCCAGGTCGTCGCGGGCGACGGTGGTCAGCACGGCGTAGCGCAGGCCCATGCGCGCGACGGCCTCGGCCACCCGCTCGGGCTCGCCGGGGTCGGGCGGCTCGGGGTGGCGGGTGTCGACCAGGCAGAAGCCGCAGGCCCGGGTGCAGCGCTCGCCGTTGATCATGAAGGTGGCGGTGCCGTCGGACCAGCACTCGTAGATGTTGGGGCAGCCGGCCTCCTCGCACACCGTGACCAGCTCGAGGTCTCGCATGGTCTTGCGCAGGCGCAGGTAGTCGGGGCCGATGCGGGCCTTGGCCCGCATCCACTCGGGCTTGCGCTCGCCGATGGCCAGGCCCTGGGTCACCCCGGCGTCGGCCAGCCGACCGAGGAGGCGGACCGACGTGCCCTCGCCGAGCGCCTGCTGATCCAGGTCGGTCCGGCCGCCTCCGGGAACCGCCCCGGCGGCCACGCCCGGTCCCTCGCCGCGCGAGAACGGCGCCAGGTCCTCCGGGCGGTGGCGCCACACCACGTCGTGGCGGTCGTGGCCGCCGGCGCCCCAGCGCGCTGCGGCGCGGGCCACCACCACGTCGACCACCTCGGCCATGGTGGCCTCGACGCCCTCGGCCCGCAGCGACGTGACCGCCTTGTCGGGGATCCCGCACGGGACGATGTGGTCGAACATCGAGAGGTCGGGGTCGACGTTGAGCCCGAAGCCGTGCAGCGTGCGGCCGCGGCTCAGGCGCACGCCGATGGCGCAGACCTTGCGCGGCGAGTCGGTGCCGACCCCCACCCAGACCCCCGGGTAGCCCGGCAGCCGGTCGGCCTCGAGGCCGAGGTCGGCGAGCGAGTCGATGACGAGCTGCTCCACCGAGGCCACGTAGGCCACGGTGTCGGGCATCGACCCCCCGCCCTTGCCGGGCAGCTCCAGCACCGGGTAGCCGACCAGCTGGCCCGGCCCGTGGTACGTGACGTCGCCCCCTCGGTCGGTCTCCACCAGCTCGGCGCCCACGGTGGCCGGGTCCACGAGCACGTGGGCGGGATCGGCCCGGACCCCGAGCGTGTAGACGTGCGGGTGCTCGAGCAGGAGCAGGTGGTTCTCGGCCCCCTGCTCGAACAGGCCGTGCTGGAGGGCGTGGGCGTCGCGGTACCGCACGGTGCCGAGCCATCGCACGTGCAGCGGCGCACCAGCGGGGTCGGGCGACGAGGCCATGGCCACCAGTGTGCCGCGCGGACGGGTCCGGGCGTTCAGCCCGTGTAGCGGGCCGAACCGGCGCGAGGCATCGCCGGCGAGGCAGCGCGCACCCCGCCTGACGCGCTGCCCGGAGGCGCGACCGGCGTCGTCGTGGGTGGCGGCGGCCCGCCCGGATCGGCGGTGCCGGTCGTCGGCGGCCCGCTCGGCGGGACGCTCGTGGTGGGGATGGTCGACGGGGAGGTGGTGGCCGGCGACGGTTGCGGCGTGGAGGTGGCGGCCCCCACCTCGGTGGCGGCCAGGACCTCGGACCGAGGTTCGCAGGACCACGGTGCCCGCACCTCCCCGCTCACCGCCAGGCCCAGCAGGTCGACCCCGAGCGCCACCCGGAGGTCGTAGGACGCCGGGCCCTCCACCACCGGCACCGTCCAGCTCGTGGGCCGGTACGCGGGCTGCACCGACCACCGCACCACGACCTCCACCGGTGGACCCGGCTCGCGCGAGTCGGCCGACACCGCGTCGAGCGCCACCTCGAGCACCGCATGGTCGCCGTCGGCGGACCAGCCGGCCGTGGCCGGTCCCGACACGACCTCGGGAGCGCCAGCAGCCGCGGTGCCGTCGGCCACGGGCACGCGCAGCACCAGGTGGTCGACGTCGAGCTCGATCCACGCCGTGGCGGCCAGGTCGGCCCCGTACCCGGCCTCGATGATCGGCCGAGCGCGATCCTCGAGGAGCGAGCGGGCCAGCGCACCGCCGTCGAACGACATCGTCAGCTCGCGCTCGATGGTGGCGCCCGCGGGCACCGACGCCGGGGCGTCCACCGCGAGGCTCCAGCCCTCCGGCGTGGGCACCCGCTCGATCTCGGCGGCCACCGCGTCGCTGATGAGGACGAGGCCCGACTGCTCCCCTGCGGCGTCGGGCAGGCACGTGCCCGGCGTCCGCACGACCGGTGGTGCGACCTCGGGCGGGGGTGCGCACGCCGTGGCCTCCGCCGGGGTGAGGAACCGCACGCCCTCCGCCTCCAGCGGGGCGAGGGCGTCGATGAGGTCGGTCACCGGGTTGGTCCACTGCGAGGCCGACAGGAAGGCCACCACCGGCCGGTCGCCGGGCTCGCGGGCTTGGAGGTCACGCACCTGGGCCACCAGCTCTGCGGGGCCGTCGGCGTAGGCCGTGCCCGAGCTGAACGCGGGCCGGCCGGCCGGGCTGGCGTACACCGCCCCGGTGCCGTTGCCGTTGCCGTAGCCCACGAGGACGCCGTCGGGCACGCCGTCGCCGGCCGCCTCGTCGAGTTGGTCCCACCCACTCGCCGCCGGCGATTCGAGCCCGCCGCCCAGCGACCAGAACGTGCGCATGCCGAGCTCGTCCATGAGCTCGAAGGAGTCCCGGTAGAACGCCACGGGGTCCGGGAGCAGGGCGGGGGCGGCGTACCCGAAGCCGATCATCGCCACCAGCTCGTCGTTCGGCGTGGCCTCGCGGGCGTAGGCGTCCCAGATCGATGGCACGAGCACCGCCGCCGACGGACCCATCGACCAGCCGAGGGGCAGCTGGCCCCGCCGAGGGCTGCGCCACCGGTCCGATCGGGAGTAGTGGCTGACCGGCACGTTGAGGTTGTCGCCGTCGCTGATGCCCACCACGACGTTGACCTGGTCGGGTCGGCACGGCGCGACGTCGGCCACCGAGGGCGAGGTGGCCGGCGTGCGCTGGCGGCCGGCCCCCACGGCCACGTGGAACGACAGGTTGCGCGTGGTGTCGGTGGGCACGAGGAAGAGCCCCGCCGCCGACAGCGTGGCGACGGCCACGCCCTCCTCCTCGCCCGTGTCGGAGATGTACCCGTAGACCGCCCGCCCAGGGGTGGACCCGGCGATGAGCCCGGACACGACCGGCCACTCCGGCGACGAGGGGCGGGCGAACACGGTGAGGATGCCCTGCTGGGTCGTGAAGTCGAAGAGGGTGTCGGTGGGCCGCAGCACGGCGATGCCGCCGTAGGGGAGCTTCGACCGGTACGCCGCCACCACGTCGGCGTAGGCGGTGGCGGCGTCGGACCAGCGGCCGCGCACGTCGTCGAGCAGGGTGAGCCCGCGGGCCTCCAGCATGGAGACCTCGGCTGGCGTGGCCACGATGCCGCCCTCGGCGGTGGCCACGGTGGCGGCCACGTCGAGGGTCCAGGGCTCGGCCTCGGTGGCCAGCACGTAGCCGGTGGCCTCGGCGGCGAAGCGGTCGAGCACGCCGGAGAGGTCGGTGGATCCCACGACCGTGACGAGGCCCTGCTGCTGGTACTCGTCCAGCCACCGCTGCGCCCCGGCGTCGCCCGGGTCTCGCAGGTACAGCCGTGCCGAGCTCCGGTTCACGATGCCCTGGAGCGTGCGCACCATCAGCCTCTGCGACGTGGTGAGGCCGCCCACGTCGGCGACCCACGTCGGCCCGACGTCGGGCCGACGGGTCAGGAAGCGATCCTCGAGCCGATCGATCGTGGTCCCCGAGGCGGTCCGGGCCGCACCGCTCCGGCCCACGTCGCCCACCGCCGGGCTCGAACCGCTGACCGCCATGGAGGAGGCGAACAGGAGACCCGCCGCCACCAGCGCCCACCGCCCGCGTCCCATCGTGGAGACGCTAACGGCCGACCTGGGTCCGACCGGAGATCAGAGCTCGCCGTCCCAGTCGCGGGTCTCGAGGATGTCCCGCACGCGGGCCAGGAACTGGGCGGCGTAGGCGCCGTCGAAGGCCCGGTGGTCCCAGCCGAGGGTGAGGTTGCCCACCGAGTGGATGGCGATGCTCTCGCTGCCGTCGGGCAGCGTGACCACCACCGGCCGGCGCTTCACGCCGTCGGTGGAGAGGATCATCACCTGGGGCTGGTTGATGACCGGCAGCAGGAAGGTGCTGCCGGTGCTGCCCACGTTGGTGATGGTGACGGTGCCACCGGTGATGTCGTCGGCGGTGAGGCCCTTGGCCCGGGCGCGCTCGGCGAGGTCGGCGATGTTGCGGGCGAGGGCCCGGAGGCGCTGGTCCTGGGCCTCGTGCACCACGGGGACGATGAGCCCCTCGTGGTCGAGGTCGACCGCGATGCCGAGGTTGACGCTCCCGTGCACCACGAGGCGGCTGGCGTCGTCGCCCATCGATCCGTTGACCTGCGGGAACTCGGCGAGGGCGTCGACGAGGGCGCGGGCCACGAACGGGAGGAACGTGAGGGCCACGCCCTCCTCCTCGCGGAACTGGTCCTTGGCGGCCCGGCGCACGCGCTCGACGCGCTCGAAGTCGACCTCGGTGCTCACGTAGGCGTGGGCCGAGGTGGCCTGCGACCGAACCATGTGCTCGGCGGTGATGGTGCGGATCTTGTTGAGCGGGACCTCGTTGTCGGTGCCCACCGACGCTGCG
>JAHBSN010000133.1 GCA_019639095.1 Actinomycetota bacterium | reverse complement strand
CTGCACCGCCTCCACGTCGGGCAGGGCCAGGGCCGCCGTGCGCACCCGGGTGTTGATCTCGTTCTTCAGCGGACAGCCCGGCGTGGTGAGGGCGATCATGATCCGCACGTTGCCGCCGGCGATGGCCACCTCCTTGACCATCCCGAGGTCCACGATGCTGCGGTGCAGCTCGGGATCCTCGACGGGTCGGAGGGCGTCGATGATCTCGGCGTCTGAGGGCACGGAGCGGTCCTTCTCGGTGGCGGCGGGCGGCCCTCGGGGATTTCCCCTACGGCCGTAGGTAGAATACCGAGGTGGCCCAGCCGTCCCTCAGTCCGACCGAGTTCGCCTCGGCGGTCACCGCCATCACCTCGGCCTTCGGCGACCCCACGCGGCGGGAGATCTACCTCTTCGTGCACGAGCACCCCGAGGGCGTCACCGCCAGCGAGGTGGCCGAGCGCTTCGAACTGCACGCCAACGTCGCCCGCCACCACCTGGACAAGCTCACCGCAGGCGGCCACCTCGAGGTCACGGTGGGGCGCCCCCCCGGGGCACCGGGCGCCGGTCGGCCGTCCAAGCGCTACAAGGCCCACACCGCCGAGGTCGAGCTCGACCTGCCGGTCCGCCACGACGACGTGCTCATCACCCTGCTCGGCCGGGCGCTGGCCCTGCTCCCCCGGGAGCAGGCCGAGGCCATGGCCGAGGAGGTGGGCGTGGAGTACGGCCGCACCATGGCCCGGGCCATGGGTTCCTCGGGCGACGTGCAGCGCTCGTTCCGCACCTCGCTGCACGCCGTGGCCGACGCGCTCAGCGCCCACGGCTTCGCCGCCCACGCCGAGGCGCACGACGGCGGCCTGCGCATCATCTCGAACCACTGCCCCTTCGGCGACGCCGCCGTGGAGCACCCGGTGATCTGCGCGGTCGACCGCGGCATGGTCCGGGGGATGCTCGAGACCCTCTACGGCGACACCACCACCCTCACCGAGCGCTCCCGCGCCGCGGGCGACCCCACCTGCATCACCTCCGTCGGCAGCTGACCAGCCCTCAGGCGAGCTCGGGGAGGTCCACCCAGGTGGGGCCGTCGGGCGTGGCCATGGCCAGGACGCGGGGCGGGACCTTCAGGCCCGGGTCCCCCTCGTAGCGGGCGCAGATGGCGTCGTGGTCGTCGGCCACCAGCAGGGCCGCCACCTCGTCGACGTAGGCGTCTCCGCCCGGCGGCCGCTCGTCGAGCGCCAGGTCGCCCCAGCCGTCCCAGGGCAGCAGCTCGACCTTGTTCAGGGCGGCCAGGTCCCGCGCCACGTTGCCCCGGATGAACCACTGGCCCCACTCGTCGAGGATGCCGAAGGCATCGCCGTCCTCGCGGCCCTCCTGGCAGGCCTGCCACGCCTCGCCGGCGGCCAGGAACCCGCGGGCGGGGACGTCGGTCGGGTCGAACTCGAGGTCGAACGCCCGGCGCTGGACGTCGTCGACCTGGGCGTCGAGCCGGACCCACCGCTCGCCGTCGTGGTGCTCGACCACCCAGTGGTCGACCCAGCGATCGGCCTGGAAGTAGGACGCGAAGCCGCAGCGAGCCCGGGCGGGCACGCCGGCGTGGCGCAGCAGGGCCACGGCGACGGTGGTGAAGGTGCGGCACGTGCCGGCCAGGCGGTGGCCGGGATCTCGCGCCGCCACCAGCGGGCCCGGGTGGCGGGCGAGGACGCGGGCCAGGCCGTCGGCGGCCGGGCGGACCTGCTGGTCGTCGATCCGGTCGGCCCCCAGCTGCGTGCCGTAGAGGTCGGTGAGGAACGGGTGCACCACCAGGCCCTGCACCACGGTGGCCACGTCGTTCGGGTCGGCGGGCAACCCCGCCAGCGCGTCCGCCCCCAGCCCGGACAGGCCGGTGAACGGGCCGGGCGATCGGTAGTGGTCGAGCGGGTCGGGCACGAGGACTCCGGTGGCGCTGGCGGGGAGCGGGGCGGCCTGGCGGGTCCTAGCCTCGCGCCATGACCGTCGCCGGAGAAGCCGATCCGCCCGTCCTCATCCGGGGCGGCACCGTGTTCGACGGGTCGGGCCAGCGACCGGGCTTGCAGGCCGACGTGCTGGTGCGGGACGGCGTGGTCGCCCAGATCGGGCTCGACCTCGCCGCCCCCGACGACGCGACGGTGATCGACGCCACCGGCCGGTGGGTCACCCCCGGCTTCGTCGACCTGCACACGCACTACGACGCCGAGGTCGAGATCGCCCCGGCGCTCGGCGAGTCGGTGCGCCACGGGGTCACGTCGGTGCTCGTGGGCTCGTGCGGGCTGTCGTTCGCCCTGGGAACCCCCGAGGACCTGGCCGACCAGTTCTGCCGGGTCGAGGCGGTCCCCTACGACACCGTGCTGCCGCTGCTCGAGAAGGTGAAGGACTGGGAGACCCCCGCCGAGTACCTCGACCACCTCGACGCGCTCCCCCTCGGCCCAAACGTCACGGCGCTGTTCGGCCACTCGGCGGTGCGGGCGGCGGTGATGGGGCTCGGCCGGTCGGTGGACGAGGACGCCCGCCCCACCGACGCCGAGCTGGCCGCCATGACCGACCACCTGCAGGACGCGCTCGACGCCGGCTACCTCGGCATGTCGTTCAACACGCTGCCGTGGGACAAGCTCGACGGGCAGCGCTTCCGCTCGCGGTCCACGCCGTCGGTGTACGCCCGGTGGAAGGAGTACCGGCACTTCGCCAAGGTGCTCAGGGGCCGGGACCGGATCCTGCAGATCGTCCCCGACCTCCAGGGACGGTGGAACATCGCCGTCATCCTCGGGCTCTCCACCGGCGTGCGCCGCAAGCCGCTGCGCACCATGGTCATCTCGCTGATCGACTCCATCGCCCTGCGCGGCTTCCACCGCCTCGCCGGCGGTGCCACCCGCCTGGCGAACGAGCGCCTCAACGCCGACCTGCGCTGGCAGTCGCTCCCCCAGCCCTTCGAGCTCTGGGTCGACGGCCTCGAGGTCCCGGTGATGGAGGAGCTCGGCGCCGGCACCGAGGCCCTCCACGAGGTGGACCTCGGCGACCGTCGCGCCCTCCTGGCCGACCCGGCGTTCCGAGCCCGGTTCAAGAAGCAGTGGACGAACCCGCTGGCGCCCAAGGCGTGGCACCGAGACCTCGCCGAGCCGCGCATCGTCGACTGCCCCGACCCGGCGCTCGTGGGCCGGTCCTTCGCCGACGTGGCCGCCGAACGCGGCGTCGACCCCCTCGACTGCTTCCTCGACCTCCAGCTCGAGTTCGGCAACGACCTGCGCTGGTACACGGTGGTGGGCAACGAGCGACGGGAGTCGCTCGAGTACGTGGTATCGCACCCGGCGGTGATCCTGGGCTTCTCCGACGCCGGCGCCCACCTGCGCAACATGGCGTACTACGACTTCCCGCTCCACCTGCTGCGGCTCGTGCGACGAGCGCACGCCGAGGGTCGTGAGCTGATGAGCACCGAGTGGGCCGTGCACCGACTCACCGGCGAGATCGCCGACTTCCTCGGCATCGATGCCGGGCGGATCGAGGTGGGCCGCCGGGCCGACCTCGTGGTGGTGGACCCCGAGGCCCTCGACGAGCGGCTCGACACCATCGCCGAGGACGAGATGGTCGGGATGCCCGACCTGCACCGCCTCGTGCGGCGCCACGACGCCTGCGTCCCGGCGGTGCTGGTGAACGGGCGGATCGCGTGGCTCGACGGCGCGTTCGCACCCGGGTTCGGCGACCGGCGCGGCTTCGGCCGGGTGCTGCGCGCCGGATGACCCGCGCCTACCTGGACCACGCCTCCACCTCGCCGCTGCGCCCCGAGGCACGGGACGCAATGGTGGAGGCCCTCCACTCGCTCGTCGGCGACCCCGGCCGCATCCACGAGGAGGGCCTCGCCTCGCGCGTCGCGCTGGAGACGGCCCGCGAGCAGGTGGCGGCGCTGGTGGGCGCCCGACCCCGCTCCGTCGTCTTCACGAGCGGGGCCACCGAGGCGATCGGCGCTGCGGTCTGGGGGGCGGCCGAGCGGTCCCGCGAGCGGTCGCCCGTGCCCGTCCACCACGTCGTGAGCGCCGTCGAGCACTCGGCGGTCCGACGCTGGGCCGAGCGCACCGGCGAGGTCACGGTGGTCCCGGTCGACCGAGGGGGCCGGGTCGCGGTCGACGACGTGCTGGCCGCCATCGGTCCGCACACCGTCGCGGTCCACGTCCAGTGGGGCAACCACGAGGTGGGCACGGTGCAACCGGTGGCCGAGGTGGTCGCGGCGTGCCGCGAGCGCGGCGTGCTGGTCCACGTCGACGCCGCCCAGGCCGCGGGCCGCGTGCCGATCGCGTTCGACGACCTCGGTGCCGACCTGCTGTCGCTCAGCGGCCACAAGCTCGGCGGGCCCGCCGGCACCGGGGCGCTGCTCGTCCGCGGGGGCCTGCGCGTGCCGCCGCTGCTCGTGGGCGGCGACCAGGAGCGGGCGCGGCGGGCGGGCCTGGAGCCGGTGGCGGCGCTGGTGGGCCTGGGCGCCGCCGCCGCCGTGCTCGCCGATCCGACCCGGCTGGCGGAGGAGGCCGACCGCGCGGTCGCCCAGACCGACCGCATCCGCACCGGCCTGGCCGCCATCGACGGCGTGGCGACGTTCGGGTCCGCCGAGCACCGGCTCCCCCACCTCGTGTGCGCCGGGATCGACGGCGTGGAGCCCCAGGGCGTGCTGCTCGGGCTGGACCGGGCCGGGGTGGCCGCCCACTCGGGCAGCTCGTGCTCGTCGGAGTCGCTCGAGCCGTCGCCGGTGCTCGAGGCCATGGGGGTCGACGCCCACCGGTCGCTGCGCCTGTCGGTCGGCTGGTCCACCGTCGACGCCGACGTGGATCGCCTGCTCAGCGCCCTGCCCGACACCGTGGCCCGGCTCCGGGAGTTGGCCGCCGGGGCCTAGCGCGGGGCAGGCTGTGGCGCCCCCTATGGAGATCCACCTCGTCCGCCACGCCCACGCCGGCAGCCGCAAGGCCTGGGACGACGACGATCGCGAGCGCCCGCTGTCGGAGCGGGGGCAGGCCCAGGCCCGGGGCGTCCTGGACGACCTGGCCGACGTGGGCGTCGATCGGCTCTGGTCGAGCTCGTACGTCCGCTGCGTGCAGACCCTCGACCCGCTGGCCGACCGCCTGGGACTGGAGGTCGAGGTGGTCGACCCCCTCACCGAAGGCGGGAGCGGCGCCGAAGCCCTCGACCTGCTGCTCTACGCCGCCCGCTCCGGGCTCACCGTGGCCGCGTGCAGCCACGGCGACGTCATCCCCGCCGTGGTTGCCACCGCCCTCGGGCGGGGCGCTCGCCTCGACGGACCGGCCTCGGCCGCCAAGGGCGGCCGCTACGTGCTCAGCGTGGCCGACGGTGCCGTGACCGCCCTGCGCTACGTGCCGCCCTCGGACCGGCGCTGACCGGGCCGCCGGGCGGCGGTCAGCCCGGAGGCGACGTCGTCGTGGTGGCCGTGGCGCCCGGGGTCGTGGTGGTGGACGGGTCGCCGGAGAGGGCGGCGTCGATGCGCTCGGCGAGCTTCATCTGCTCCATCACGCCGCGCGCGTCGGGCGAGGGGGAGTTGGCCTCGAACTCGGCGAGGTACTGCTTGGCCAGGGCCGGATCGCCGTGGCGGAAGGCGAGGATGGCCCGGAAGGCACGGGCGTAGCTGTAGTCGGGGTTGACCTCCACGGCCCGGTCGATGAGGGCCGACGAGGAGTCCTGCAGCTGCTGGGTCTGCTCGGGGCTGAGGCCGCCGGCCTCCACCGCGAGGTCGATCGACCAGGCCAGCCACGTGAGGGCCACCACGTTGCGCGGGTCGTCGTCGAGCACGGCCTGCAGGCACGGGATGGCCTTGCCCGGCCCCTCGGTCTGCAGCTTCGGGATGCAGGCCTGCGCCTGCTGGCTCGGGGTCTGGCGGGTGGAGATCCCGCCGGTGGCGGAGTCGCCCGCCTGGCGGGCGCCGAGCGAGGCCGCCGCCACCAGGCCGGCCACCACGGCGAAGGCCACGACCCCGGCGAACACGGCCACCCGGCGGCGACGACGGACCGGAGCGGCGGCGGGGGCGGCCTCGCCCCGAGCGGCCTCCAGGGCGCGCAGGGCCTCGGCGGCTCGCACCGTGTAGTCGTCCCGAAGGGTGGCGTAGTCGTCGTCGGCGAGGTCGCCGGCGGCGCGCTCGCGCTCGAGGTCCTCCAGCGAGCGCAGCAGGAAGTCGCGCTGCTCCTCGAGGGCGACGACGTCGTCGGACGGGGCCGCGGTCACGTCCGCGCCTCGGCGTCGGCGTGCTCGTGGGCGAGGGCCTCCTCCACCAGCTCGCGGTCGGCCTCGGTGACCGCCCGGCCGGCGGGACGCCAGTCGCCGAAGCGGTACACGAGCCCGCCCACGGCCACGAGGGCCACCACCACCGGCAGCGCCCACACGAGGGCGCCGAAGCCCCGGCCCGACGGGTCGAGCAGCACGTCTCGCCCGTAGCGCGAGGCGATGTAGTCGCGGATCTCCTCGTCGGAGCGGCCCTTGTCGATCTGCTCGGCGATGACCACCTTCACGCCCTTGGCCGACGGGGTCTCCGAGTTCGCCACCGACTGGCTGGCGCACTGCGGGCACCGGATGGTCTCCTCGAGGGCCCGGGCCCGCTCCGCAGCTGACGGCTCGCCGCCACCGAGGGTGCCGATGGCGAGGGCCACCACGACCACCACGGCCATGGCGATCCACGGGAGCCACGCCCCGGCGCCGGAGCGGGCGGGCTTCGGGCTCACGATCCGCCTCCGCTGCCGGTCTGCTCGGCGGCAGCGCGGTCGTAGGCGTCGATCACGGCATCGAGGCCCCGCTGGGTGACCCCACCCACGAACCGCTCCACCACGATGCCGGTGGGCGACACGAGGTAGGACTCGGGCACCTTGGCCACGCCCCAGTCGACCGCGGTGCGGCCCTCGTCGGCGTCGAACACGGTCCAGTCGCCGCCCTTGCGCTCGAAGAAGTCCTTCACCGCCGCCGGCTGCTCGTCGTAGACCACGCTCACCACGCGCGCGTCGCCGGTCTCGGCGTGCTCCTCGGCAAAGGCCCGCAGCTCGGGGTGCTCCTGTTGGCAGGGCACGCACCAGGTGGCGAAGAAGTTCACGACCACCCACCGGTCGCTGGCGCCGAGGTCGAACGGCTCGCCCAGCACCACGTCGCCGCCGATGGCCGGGGCGGGCTTGCCCATCAGGTCGGCCGACGCGATCCGCTCCCCGGCGGGGTCGCGGGTGGCCAGCAGCACCACGAGCAGCGCCACCACGATCCCCACCACCACCGCCGCGATGCGGGTGGGACGGGTGCGGCGCACCGGCGCCTCGGGGGTGGCCGGGGTGGCCCCGGTGTCGGTGGCGGTCACGACCCGACCCCCACCGGGACCGGCTCGGGCTCGGGCTCAGGCGGGGCGGCACCGGGCACCGGCGCGGACGTGGGGTCGGTGGGGCGTCGGCGCTTGCCGGGGAAGGCCGCCATGGCCGAGCCGATCGCCATGACGGCGCCGCCGATCCAGAGCCACACGATCAGCGGCTGCACGATGACCTTGAGGCCGATGGTGCCGCTGCTCGTGGGCGGGTCGGTGATCGACAGCAGGATGCTCGTGCGCAGCGTGTTGCGCACCGACGGCTTGCCGATCTGCTGGCTGCCGTTCGGGAACTGCTGCAGCGCCGGCTCGTAGACCTTCCCGTCGACCCGCACCTGGGCGGTCACCTGCGCCCGCGCCGCGGTGGTGTCGGTGCTCGACCCGAGGTAGGTGATCTCGTGGCCGCTGACGGTGATGGTGGACGGGCAGCCGGGGGTGGCCTCCACGCAGAGGCGGGCGTCGCGCTCCACCTGGTAGGCGTTCGAGGCGGCGAAGGCCACGGCGATCATGATCACGCCGAGGTGCACCACCATGCCGCCGTTGGTGCGACCCACGAGCCCGCGCCAGCCCTGGCGACGCGTGGCGAGCACGAGCTGGCGAAGGGCGGCGCCGGCGGCGAACCCGGCGAGGAAGAACGCGAGCAGGGGGGCCAGGCCCCGGGCGCCCACGAGCACGGCCACCACCAGCACCCCGGTGCCCACCCATCCCGGCCACAGGAGCCGGGTCCGGAGCGTCTCGGCCGACGCCTTGCGCCACGGGAGCACCGGCGCCATGGCCATGAGGAAGAGCAGGAGCAGCCCGATGGGCATCGTCATCCGCTCGAAGTAGGGCACGCCGACCGTGACGCGGTCGTCGTTGAGCGCCTCGGAGATCAGCGGGAACACGGTGCCCAGCAGGACGACGAAGGCGAAGGCGGCGAAGACGATGTTGTTGAGCAGGAACGCGCCCTCGCGCGACACCGGCGAGTCGATCCTGGCCGGCGAGCGCAGCCGATCGCCCCGCCACGCCACCAGGCCCACCGTGACCGCCACGATCAGGCCGAAGAAGCCGAGCAGCATCGGCCCGATGGCCGACTCGCTGAACGCGTGGACGCTGTCGACCACGCCCGAGCGGGTGAGGAACGTGCCGAGGATGGTGAGGGCGAACGTGGCGCAGAGCAGCGACAGGTTCCAGACCCGCAGCATGCCCCGCCGCTCCTGGACCATCACCGAGTGGAGGTACGCGGTGGCGGTGAGCCACGGCAGGAACGACGCGTTCTCCACCGGGTCCCAGGCCCAGTACCCGCCCCACCCGAGCACCTCGTGGGACCACCACGCGCCGAGCACGATCCCGATGGTGAGGAACGTCCAGGCGAAGATCGTCCACCGCCGGGTCTCCACCAGCCACCCCTCGCCGAGGCGACCGGTGACCAGGGCGGCGATGGCGAACGCGAACGGCACCGTGAAGCCCACGTAGCCCAGGTAGAGCATGGGCGGGTGGAAGGCCATCAGCGGGTGGTTCTGGAGCAGCGGGTTGGGCCCGGGCCCGTCGATGGGCGGGTTGGCCAGCGTGTGGAACGGGTTCGCCGGTCCGAGCATCAACCCGAAGAAGAACAGGGTCACCACGAACATGGTGAGCATCGCCCACGCCACGAGCGGGTCCTCGAGACGGGACCGGAACTTGGTGACCACGGCCACCACGTAGCCGGCCAGCACCAGCGACCACAGCAGGATCGAGCCCTCGAGCGCCGACCACAGGGTGGCGACGTTGTACAGCGCCGGCGTGGCGGTGGAGCCGTGCTCGGCCACGAACTTGAGGCTGAAGTCGCGGGTGATCAGCGCCCGCTCCATGGCGGCGAAGGCCACCACGGCGCCGCCGAGCACCAGGTAGGCGTAGGTGCGCGACATGCGCAGCAGCTCGGGGCGCTGGGACCGCAGCCCCATGGCGAGGGTGAGGATGGCGCCCAGGGAGCCGACGAACCCGAGGACGACGGCGCCGGCGCCGAGCGCGGCGTTCACGAGGCGTCCTGGCCGGCGGCGTCGGGCTCGACGCGGTCGGGGTGCTGCTCCTCGTAGTCGCCCGTGTCGGCCTTCTTGTAGTCCTCCGTGTGCTTCACCAGGAGGCGATCGCTGTCGAACGCCGTGCCGGCGTCGTTCCAGCGACCCTCCACCACCACCGGCAGGCCGGCCTTGAACAGCGCCGGCTCGGAGCCGGTGTGGACGACCTTCACCTCGACGCCGTTGTAGGCCACCGTGAAGGTGGTGGGCTCGTCGCCCTCGCCCCGCACGGGATCGCCCTCGACGACGCCCTGGAGGCGGAAGCGGGTGGAGCCGAGCTCATCTCGCTGGGCCACCGCCTCGTCGGCGTTCTTGTAGAAGAGCGCGGCGCCCCGGGCCTGCACCACGATCCCCACCAGCACCACGCCGAGCACCACGAGCACGGCGATGGCGCCCCAACGCCGACCACCGGCGCGGCGGGGGCGGGCACCGGTGCCGTCGGGGCGTGGGGTGAGGTCGAGCCCACCGTCGTCGAGGTCGCGGTCGTCGGGCTCGCCGGGGGCCGGGTGGCCGGTGGGGCTGGTCACATCCACCGCCGGTCCTCGGGCGGCAGCTGGCGACCCACCCGCCGGCCCCGCACGATGGTGGCCACGGCGAACGCGGCCAGGACCACCACGGCCACCACGTAGGAGGCCCACACGTAGGCCATCTCGTCGGGCTGGTCGGCGGCCAGGATGAGGGCGAGCATCAGGTGGTCCCTTCGACGGTGCCGAGGTAGCCGGAGCCGGTGCCCGGGCCGTCGGCGGCGGCCTCGGCGCGGCGCTCGGCCAGGGCGAGGTCGAGCCCCTTGGCCTCGAGCTGGGCCTCGGCGTAGGCGAGGCGGAAGCGGTGGATCATCAGCCAGACGTAGATCCCGATCACCACGACCATGCCGTACATGAGGGCGAACAGCTTGAGGCCGTCGATCGTGGGGTCGAACCGGCTGATGGTGGCGGTCTGGTGGAGGCTGCGCCACCAG
>JAHBSN010000132.1 GCA_019639095.1 Actinomycetota bacterium | reverse complement strand
GCGGTGGCGGTGTTCGAGGCCGTGAGCGAGGGCCGCTCGGCCGCGGGCACCGTGGCGGTGCTGGCCACGAGCGCCGCCGCCGGGATCGTGTGCGGCGGGGTGGCCGCGGTGGGCCAGGCCCTCATGCTGCGCCGGCACCTGGCGCCCGACGGCCTGCACGGTCCGCTCACCCTCGCCGCCGTGGTCGGCACCTACGTGCTGGCCAACGAGGTGAGCGCCGAGGCCGGGCTGTTCGCGGTGACCGTGCTCGGCGTGGTGCTCGCCAACCAGCAGCTGGCGCCGGTGGCCCACATCGCCTCCTTCGGCGAGGACGTCGGGGTGCTGCTGCTCGGCGGGCTCTTCGTGACCCTCGGCGCCACCGTCGACCTCGGCGACCTGCGTCGCGTCCTGCTCCCGTCGCTGGGGCTCCTGGCCGTGCTGCTCGTGGTGCGCTGGGCGGCCGTCTGGCTCGCCACCCTTCGGTCGGGCCTGTCCGGGCGGGAGCGGGCCTACCTGTCGCTGATCGCGCCGCGGGGGATCGTGGCGGCGTCGGTGGCCGCGCTGTTCGGCGCTCGCCTCGAGGCCGACGGCGTGGCCGGCGGCGAGGTCCTCGCACCGGCGGCGTTCGTGGTGGTGGTGGGCTCGGTGGCCTTCGTGAGCCTGGTGGCCCGTCCGGCGTCGCGCAGGCTCCGCGTGGCCGAGGCCGAGCCCCGGGGGATCCTGCTGGCCGGCGACGCGTCGTGGCTCGTGGACGCCGCCGCGGTGCTGGCCGACCACGAGGTGCCGGTGATGGTGGTCCACCTCGACGACGACGGGGAGCGGACCGCCGCCCGTGGCGTGCTCACCTACCAGGGCGCGGTGGAGGACGACGACCTCGCCGACGCCATCGGCGGCCTGGGCATCGCCAAGGCGGTGGTGGCCACCGACACCGAGGGCGCCGACTCGTTCCTGGTGGAGCGCCTGTCGGACATCCTCGGTCGGCGCCACGTCTACCGGGTGGAGCGGTCGCACCGAGCCGGCCGCGCCACCCGCTCACGGGCGTGGGGGCGGCGGGCGTTCCCGGCGGTCACGCTCGGCGCCCGCCGAGACGGCGGATCGGACGGCGATGGCGCCATCGACCCCGACGATCCGCTGCTGCGCTGGGAGATCGCCACCTTCGACGACGGCACGGCTCCCGCCGAGGCCGTCCCGCTGTTCCGCCTGCGGGGCGAGCGCGCGCCGGCGGTGGCCCACGACGGCGCGCCTGAGGCCGACGGCCACGGTGCCCAGATCGTGGCCCTGCCCCGCCCCGCCGGCGCCGGCTACCCCGTGCGCCCCGGGGCGAGCTGACGCGAGCTCAGCCGGCGGAGACCCCGACGAACGCCGTCATCGGTCCCGGGGCGCGGTTGCCCCACAGGAAGTAGGGCACCAGACGGACCGGCCGGCCGCCGGCGTCGGTGCCGTGGAGCGCCACGGCCCCCTCCACCAGGTCCGGTGCCGGGCGCACCTCGAGCGCGTCGGGGTCCAGCACCACCGAGAAGAGGTCGTCGACGGAGCGGCCCGGGTGGTCGACCCCCTCCAGGCAGTACACGAGCGGACCCCTCGTGATCACCGACGTGCCGCCCACCTGGGGCAGCCGTTCGTCCTGGCGGCGGGCCCGGACCGGCAGGGCCAGGTCGAGGTCGACCACGGGCTCGGTGGCCCCGGCCGGGAGCTCGATCCGGCCCCAGCGCGCCTCGTGGGGCGTGAGGCCCGCCGCCGTGTGCGGCGCCCGACGGACCTCCTCGATGGCCAGGGCGACCTCCTCGCCGTCGACCCGGACCGATGCGGTGGGACACCAGCTGGGGACCCGCAGCGCCAGGCGCGCCGGCAGCGTCCCTGCCAGCGACACGCGCACGCGCCCGGCCCAGGGCAGCTCGCTGTCGATGGCGACGCGGAGAGGGCCCAGCGCCACCTTCGCGGCGGCGAGGTGGTGCAGCCGCAGCTCTCGCTGGTTGAGCGATGCGACCGACGTCGGCACCGACGCCCAGAGGCGCGAGAGGTTCGACGGGCAGCAGGGGATGGTGAACCACGGCGCCCGGTGGGCGGCGGTGCGCGCGCGGAGCGGGTTGTCGTAGCCGTACCGGGTGCCGTCGGTGCCCATGCCGACGGCGACCGCGTTGTGGAGCTGCCACTCGGCCAGGTCGTCGTAGCGGGCGTCGCCGGTGAGGCGGGCCAGCTCGCGGTTCCACAGGACCGCCGAGATTCCGGCGCAGGTCTCGCAGTAGGCCCGCTCGGGGTCGAGGTCGAACGGCCGGGCGAACCCCTCGAGCGCGGGGTAGGCACCGGCGCCACCGGTGGCGTAGAGGTGCCCGGCCACCTCCTCGGTCCACGCCGCCTCGCCCACGGCTCGCAGCTCGTCGTCGCCGGTCTCGGCGGCCGCCGCCGCCATCGCCGCCTGCAGCAGGTGGAAGCCCACGGCGTGGCCGCTCGGCTCGCTCAGCTGGCGGACCGGTCGGTCGTTCTGCCATTGGCGCCCCGACGCGAACGAGCGCACGGCGAGCAGGCCGATCGACGGCGTGATCGACACGGCGTGGCCACGCGCCCGCGGTCGGGGCGTCCAGCCGGGGTGGCGGCGGCGGTGCTGCCGCACCAGGACGCGCTGGTGGGCCAGCCGCCGGGCCGAGCCGAGGTGGTCGGCGGCCGACTGGCGGCGCACGGCCGGCGCGGTGCCGCGCCGCTCGAGCAGCGCCAGGCCGAGCTCCAGCGCGCCGGCGTCGCCGGTGGCGCGGTGCAGCCGCAGCAGGGCGAGCTCCAGCTCGGGGTGGCCGTCCTGGTGGTGGGCGGGCAGCGCGGCCAGGCCCCGCCGGACCGCCTCCACCGCACGGCGTCCGACGGCGAGCAGGCGGTCGTCGCCGGTGGCCTCGAGCAGCGAGATCCCGGCCTCGAGCAGGTGACCGGTGGTGTAGAGCTCGTGCTCGGTGAGCAGGTTCCCGAAGGCGCCGCCGGGGAACATCGTCTGCACCCAGGTGCCCAGGTAGCCGTCGGCGGCCTGGGCCGCCTCCAGGAGCTCCACCGTCTCGTCGAAGCGGGCGCGCACGTCGGCGGGCACGCCGGCGGGGATCGATCGGGCCACGGCGTCGAGCCACTTGTGCACGTCGGAGTCCGACACGAACGTGGGGAGGCCCACGGTGGGCACGACGTCGGACCGGCCCGCCGCCACCTCGAACGCCTCGATGGCCCCGTGGTGCACCAGCTGCTCCCACTGGTGGCGCAGGGCCACCTCGCGGTGGATGCGGGCGGTGCGGCCCCACCAGCCCCCGCCGGGTCGAGCGTCGGCGGCGCCGGGCAGGACGGGTTCGGGAGCGGCGGGCACCGCCGGACGGTACCGGGATCAGGCGGTGCGCCGGGCCCGCTCGTGCAGCCAGCGGACCAGGTCCTCGAGCGGCATCGGCCGGGCGTAGAGGAACCCCTGGCCGACGTCGCACCCCAGGGCCACGAGCCAGTCGTGGATCTCGGGCTCCTCGATGCCCTCCGCCACCACCGTGAGCCCGAGCTCGTGGGCCAGGGCGATGGTGGAGCGGGTGAGGGCGGCGGAGCGCCGGTCTGCGGGGCCACCCCGGACGAACGAGCGGTCGACCTTCACCTCGTCGAGCGGGAGGTCGCGCAGGTAGGCGAGCGAGGCGTTGCCCGTGCCGTAGTCGTCGACGGACGTGCCGGCCCCGAGGGTGCGCATGCGGGCGAGGATCTCGATGGCGCGGTGGCGGTCGACCATGACCGCGTCCTCGGTGAGCTCGAGCACGAGCCGGGCCGGCTCGGCCCGGGCGGCCGCCACCGCGGCTTCGATGCAGGCCACCACGCGCTCGTCGGCGAGGTCGAGCGCCGACACGTTGAGGCTCACGTCGACCGGGTGGCCGGCCTGCGCGCACCGTCGGAGGGCGGTGGTGGCCTGGCCCACCATCGTGCGGGTGAGCTCGGGGAGCAGCCCGCTCTCCACGGCCAGGGGCATGAAGGTGGCCGGAGGGATCGTGCCCCGGGTGGGGTGGACCCATCGGGCCAGGGCCTCCACCCCCACCGGCCGACCGGTGCGCAGGTGCACCTGCGGCTGGAGGTGGGCCACGATCTCGCCCCGATCGAGCGCGGTGCGCAGCTCCGACAGGAGGGCGAGCCGCGGCGCGGACGCCTCGCTGGCGGCCGGGCGGTACACGGTGATGCGGGTGCTCGAGCGCTGGCCCTGGCGGACCGCGAGGTCGGCGGCGCCCAGGAGCTGGGCCGCCGACGTGCCGTGCTCCGGGGCGGCGGCGATGCCCACGGTGGTGTTGAGGGCGAGCGGGATGCCGGCCACGTTGATCGGCTGGAGCATGGCGAGCCGCACGTCGATGGCGAGGCCACCGCCCTCCAGCGCCGCCGGCGACGGCACGGCCACGGCGAAGGTGGCGCTGCCGACGCGCGCCGCGAACCAGCCGGGCTCGAGGAGCGCGGCGAGCCGGTCGGCGGCGGCCCGCCGCACCCGCAGGCCGGCGTCGGTCCCGAGCGACCGGTCGATGTCGTCCACGTCGTCGACGTCGACCACCAGGACCAGGGCGCGTGGCGAGGCCGGGTCGAGCAGGTGGGCGTCGAGCCGGCGGGCGAACGCGGATCGGCTGGCGAGGCCGGTGAGCGGGTCGATCCGCTGGCGTCGCTGGGCCTGCGCCGACCGGCGGATCTCGCCGGCCACCGAGGCGAGGCGCACGACGGCGAGCCCCACCGCGGCCACGGCGAGCCCCACGGCGGCGCCCGGCAGGTCGGACCGCTGCCCCACGAGCAGCAGCGCGGTCACCATGATCGTGGCGGCGAGCGGCACCGCGAGGGTGGGCTCCAGCGCCGCCTGGCGCACGGGCGGCACCCACGTGATGGCCGAGGACCCGATGAGCAGGACGCCGAGCAGCCACAGCAGCTCGATGGCCGAGCCCGGGCGCCACGTGCCGTCGACCTGTCCCACCAGGAACAGGGTGTCGGCCAGGAGGAACGAGGTGAGCCCGGCGAACTGCAGGGCGGGCGAGATCGAGCGGGGCGGCGCCACCCGGAACGTGACCACGAGCAGCACCAACAGGGCGAGGTCGGCGAGGGGGTAGGCGAGCGACGTGGCCACCACCGCCACGCGGTCGGTGCCGATGGCGAGCAGCGGGCGCAGCGCGAGCCCCGCCACGAGGGCGGCGGCGGCCAGCCCGGCGGTGAGTCCGTCCAGCCACGACCGCGACGGGGCGACCTCCACCCGGGACCGGGCGTGGAGCACGATCGAGGCGTAGGTGGCGGGGTACAGGCCGAGCCAGAGGGCGTCGGCGGGGGAGGGGAACGGCAGCTCGTGGTGGTGGGCCTGGGCGTAGAGCTCGGCCGCCAGGTACGACGCCAGCCCGGCGCCCTGGAGGGCCCAGGCCCGGCCGGCGTCGGTGCGGTCGGCTCGGCGGAGGCACGCCACGGCGGCGGCGGCGAAGGCCACGTCGCACACCGCCCAGAGGAGGGGCAGCGGGTGCGGGCCGGTCCAGGTGGCGAGGCGGGCCGTGGCGCTGGTGGCCACGGCCGCCACCAGGACGACGGCGAGCCATCGTTCGGGCGACGAGGTGTCGGCCCACCGACGGCCGGCTGCGGTGGTGGGTGGCGGGTGCACGAGATCCCCCGATCGCCGGGCGAGGGCCCGGGTGGCGACCTCGCGAGATGCTGCGCCCGGTTGGGACAACATCGGCGAGGCCGCCGCCTGACGCTGGCGGGGTGCGGGGGTCAGGTGGTGGCGGTGGATCCCACCAGCGCGAGCAGCTCGTCGGCCGCGGCCCTCGTGGTCTCGACGCTCAGGCCGCACCAGACCGCGCCCATCCCCACGGCGCGGGCGCCGGCCACGTTGCCCTCGTGGTCGTCGATGAACAGCGCCGCCTCGGGCGCCACCCCCAGGCGCTCGCACGCCAACAGGTAGATGGCCGGGTTCGGCTTGCGGAGGCCCACGGCGGAGGAGTCGACGATGTCGTCGAAGAGCTCGTCGACCGGGATCATGGCCCGCCAGGCCTCGCCGAACTCGGCGATGTTGTTGGTGATGATGCCCGTGGCCAGCCCGCGCGACCGGAGGTCTCGCACGAGGTCGACCATGAAGTCCCGCACGCTGCGCTCGGTGGCCAGGGCCATGAGCACGTCCATCGGGTCGACGCCCTGGTGTCCGGCGGCGGCCGCGAGCTCGGCGATGGCGGCGGTGGTGTCGGCGAAGCTCAGCTCGCCGCGCTCCAGGCGGTGCCAGGGGTGGTCGCCGTCGAGGTCGTAGGGGCCGAACACCAGCTCGAGCAGCTCGTCCTCGGGGATGCCGCGCTGGCGGGCGGCCTCGGCTGCGGCGGCGAACGGAGAGCTGATGAACACCCCGCCGAAGTCGAAGAACACCGCCTCCACCCCGACGCCGCTCACGGCAGGATCACCTGCTCCACGACGCCCCGGGCGACGTCGCCCTCGCCGTCGGCGGGCAGGAACGAGACGAAGGCGTACATGCCGCCGGCGAGGTCCAGGTCGACCGCAGCATCCACGCCGGGGGACACGGCGCTCACCCCGCCGGCCGCGGAGGCGCGGGCCGGGCCCGCCGGGGGCGGGGTGGCGGTGAGCCACTCGACGGCGTCGACGAACGTGGTGTCGTCGGCGATGCGGTACACCGCCAGCTCGTGGGGGAGGTCGCCGGTGTTCTCGACCCGGAAGAGGCCCTTCCCCTCGAAGCCCTCGGGCACCTCGATGCCCTCGTCGGTGAGCGTGATGGTCGGGCCGCTCGGCAGCGCGGAGCCGTCGGGCGCGTCGGCCGGCGCCGTCACCGTGACGGGCCGGACCAGGCCGGCGGCGGGCGCCGCGCTTGCGCCGGGCTCGGTGCAGAGGGCCACGTAGGAGCCGGCCTCGAGGTCGAGCTGCACGCCGCCCGAGCTGCCGGGGGCGAGGGCGGCGGGTCCGGCGCCGAAGCGGTACGCGGACAGGTCGGCGTCGGTGCCGCGCCCGAGCTCGGCCAGCAGGCCGTCGACGGCCTGGCCGTCGTCGAGACGCACCAGCACGAGGCTGCGCTCGACCGTGCCGGTGTTGGTGGCGGCGAAGCGCACGGGCCCGGCTGCGATCTCGGCGGGCACGTCGCAGGCGTCGTCGGCCATGGTGACCTGCACCCGTGCCGGCTGGGCCGTGGGGGCCCGCGGCTCGGTGGTCGTGGTGGGCGCCTCGGTGGTGGTCGTGGTGCGCGTGGGCTGCTTCGAGGAGTCCTTCCCGTCGTCGTCGCCCCCGCAGCCGGCGAGCAGCACCACCGCCGCCACCAGCATCGCCGCGCCCCGTGCTCGAGCTCCCATGGTCCCCCTCTTCCTGGTCGGTCCTGGCCGGACCGCACGGAGAGTCTGCCGTGGATCAGCGGCGGGGGAGCAGGTCCGGGTCGGTGAGCCCCGGGCCGGGGGCGCAGCGCAGCTCGGCGAGGGTCACGTCGTGGCCGCAGCGGTCGCACGCGAGGTGCGTCCGCACGTCGCCGCCGCAGTCGCGGTGCAGGACCTGGATCGGCTCGTTGCCGGTGCCGAGGATCCACTCGTCGCCCCACTCCCGGAGGGCGCACAAGACGGTGACGAGGCCCCGGCCCTTGGGGGTGAGCACGTAGTCGTGGCGGTCGCGGCCCTCGTCGTAGGCCCGGCGCTCGAGGATGCCGTGCGCCACCAGGGCGTCGAGCCGCGTGGTGAGCACGTTGCGCGAGATGCCGAGGCGCTGGCGGAACTGGTCGAACCGGGTGACGCCGAGGAGCGCGTCGCGCACGATCATCAGCGTCCACCACTCGCCCACCACCTCGAGGGCCTGGGCGACCGAGCAGTTCTTGTCGGCGAAGGAGATGCGCTGCACCGCGCCAGCCTAGTTGTTGGTTGCTTGATAGGACCGACAGGCGTAGGGTCGGTCTCATGAGAGGACCGAGAGCCGTCCTGCCACCGCCCGAGGCCTGCCGCGCCGAGCTCGCCGTGATCGCGGCCTCGGAGGTCGTTCGGCCCTGGCCCGAGCCCCCGAGGCGACGCCCCCGTCGCCGACGACGGCGCCTGCGGTAGAACCACTCCATGACGCTCGCCCCCGAGGCCACCTCCGCCGACGCAGGCAACCCCGCCGGGCCTGCGCCCACGTTCGACTCGATCGATCCCGGCCGGGGCACCGTGCTCGGCTCGTACCCCGTGGCCTCCGACGCCGACGTGGCCGACGCCGTGGCGCGGGCCCAGGAGGCAGCCACGTGGTGGCGGGCCCGGGGCTTCGACGGGCGCCGGCGCATCCTCAAGGCGTTCAAGGGCGTGCTCGCCCGGGAGATCGAGGACCTCGCCGAGGTGGTGCACCTCGAGAACGGCAAGCCCCGCTCGGACGCCATCCTCGAGGTGGCCATCGCCATCGACCACCTCGAGTGGGCCTCCAAGCACGCCGCCAAGGTGCTCGGCCCGCGCCGCGTGCCCTCGGGCCTGCTGGCATCGAACCAGGCCGCCACCCTCGAGTACCAGCCCCTCGGCGTCGTGGGCGTGATCGGGCCGTGGAACTACCCGGTGTTCACGCCCATGGGCTCGATCGCCTACGCCCTCGCCGCCGGCAACGCCGTGGTGTTCAAGCCCAGCGAGCACACCCCCGGGGTGGGGGTCTGGCTGGGCGACGCCTGGCGGCGCGCCGTGCCCGAGCGGCCCGACGTGCTCCAGGTGGTCACCGGGCTCGGTGCCACCGGCGGCGCCCTCTGCCGCGCCGGGGTGGACAAGGTGGCGTTCACCGGCTCGGCGCCCACGGGGCGACGGGTCATGGCCGCGTGCGCCGAGAACCTGGTGCCGGTGCTGATGGAGCTCGGCGGCAAGGACGCCATGATCGTGGACGACGACGCCGACGTGTCGGCCGCCGTCGACGCCGCGCTCTGGGGTGGGATGAGCAACGCCGGCCAGACCTGCGTGGGCATCGAGCGCGTGTACGCCACCGACGCCGTGTACGACCGCTTCGTGGCCGAGCTCACGGCCCGAGCCGCCGAGGTGCGCACCGGCTCGGGCGACGACGCCCACTACGGGCCCATCACCATGCCGAGCCAGGTGGGGATCATCGAGCGCCACATCGCCGACGCGGTGGCGAGCGGCGGCCGGGTGCTCACCGGCGGCACCGTGGCCGACGGCGTGGTGGCCCCCACCGTGATGGTCGACGTGCCCGAGGACAGCGCGGCGGTGCGCGAGGAGACCTTCGGGCCCACGCTCACCGTGGCCCGGGTGCGCAGCGCCGACGAGGCGATCGAGCGCACCAACGCCACGCCCTACGGGCTGGCCGGCGCCATCTTCACCCGCAGCGCCAAGCGAGGCGTGGCCCTCGCCCGCCAGATGCGCACCGGCATGGCCAGCATCAACGCCGTCAACGCGTTCAGCACCATCCCGGCGCTGCCCTTCGGCGGCGTGGGCGAGTCGGGCTTCGGGCGCATCCACGGCGCCGACGGCCTGCGCGAGTTCAGCCGCTCCAAGGCCATCACCCGGCAGCGCTTCGCCCTGCCCATCCCCACCACGTCGTTCCGGCGCCCGCCCGAGGTCACCGAGCGGCTGGTGAAGGTGATCCGCCTCGTGCACGGTCGCTCGTAGGCGACCGCGCGCTCAGCCGAGCTCGGCCACCCACTCCTCGCTGCGTCGCCAGAGCTCGGCGGCCAGCTCCGGCGTGGCCACCGGGTTGGGGTCCTTCAGCTTCCCCTCGGACCAGAACGCGCCGCGGTGGGCGAGGACCTCGTCGGACGTGGCCAGCAGGAGCGACGTCTCCGCCCCCTCCTCGGTGGACTTCATGAAGCGCTTCATCAGCGGTCGCACCGGCCACGGGATGCGGCGCCACACGTCGGACGCGATCACGCCCGGGTGCAGCGCGCCCACGAACACGTCGTCTGGCAGGCGACGGGCGAGCTCCTGCGCGAACGCCACGTTGGCCAGCTTCGACACCGCGTACTCGGGCAGGCCGGTCACGTGGGCCGTGGGTCGGCGGAGGTCGTCGAAGGGGATGCCCTTGGCCTGGTAGTGCGAGTCGCTCGACACCACGACGATGCGCGACGGCGCGCCGGCCTCGAGGAGCGGGAGGACGCCGGTGACGAAGCGGAAGTGGCCGAGGTGGTTGATGCCGAACGCGAGCTCGAAGCCCTGCGCCGTCTCGCCGCGCTGCCCGGCCACGCCGGCGTTGGCCACCACCACCTGCAGGGGGTCGCCGCGCTCGACGAGGGTGGCGGCGGCGCTCGCCGCCGAGGTGAGGTCGGCCAGGTCCAGGGCGAGGAACTCGGCGGCGTCGTCACCGGACTCGGCCCGGATCGCCTCGATGGCCGGTCGGGCCTTGGCCTCGGACCGGCAGGCCAGGATCACGCGATGGCCACGGCGGGCGAGCTCGGTGGCCGTCACCAGCCCGATGCCGGTGTTGGCGCCGGTGACGAGGC
>JAHBSN010000131.1 GCA_019639095.1 Actinomycetota bacterium | reverse complement strand
AACCGCCGCAAGCTCGCCGAGGCGCTCGAGGCGGGGCAGGTGGACCTCCTCGTGGGCACCCACGCCCTCATCGAGGACGCCGTGGCGTTCCGCTCGCTGGGCGTGGTGGTGGTCGACGAGCAGCACCGCTTCGGCGTGGAGCAGCGCGACGCCCTCCGCCAGAAGGGACCCGAGGGCGCAACGCCCGACGTACTGGTGATGACCGCCACCCCCATCCCGCGCACGGCGGCCATGACCGTCTACGGCGACCTCGACGTGTCGGTGCTCGACGAGCTGCCGCCGGGCCGGACGCCCATCACCACCACGTGGATCCAGGTGGAGGCGGCCGGCGACGACCCGGAGGCCGAGGCACCCGTGTGGGACCACGTGCGCGCCGAGGTGGCCGACGGTCGCCAGGCCTACGTGGTCTGCCCGCTCGTGGAGGGGTCCGACAAGCTGGAGGTGCGCTCGGCCGAGGAGACCTTCGAGCGGCTCCAGGGCGGGGAGCTCCACGGCTTGCGGCTCGGCCTGCTCCACGGCCGGATGTCGGGGGCCGACAAGGAGGCCACCATGCGCGAGCTGCGCGACGGGCAGATCGACGTGCTCGTGGCCACCACCGTGATCGAGGTGGGCGTCGACGTCCCCAACGCCACGGTGATGGTCATCCTCGACGCCGACCGCTTCGGCATCGCCCAGCTCCACCAGCTCCGCGGCCGGGTGGGGCGGGGCGCGGCGGCGTCGTCCTGCTGGCTCGTGGGCCCCGGCACCACGCCCGACGGCCGGGCCCGCCTCGAGGCCATGGTGGCCACCACCGACGGGTTCGCGCTGGCCGAGGTCGACCTCGACCTGCGGGGCGAGGGCACGATCATGGGGGAGCGTCAGAAGGGCCGGAACGACCTCAAGCTGGCTTCCCTGCGCCGGGACCGGGAGTGGGTCGTCCGAGCCCGGGAGGTCGCGTTCGAGCTGGTCGACGGCGATCCCGAGCTGGCCCGCCACCCGGTGCTCGCCGAGGAGGTCGGCCTGTTCCTGGGTGACGACGACGCCGACTTCCTGCTCAAGTCCTGACGGGGACGGCGACGAAGGCACCTCCGACGGGATACCTGGGGTATACAGGAGGGGTGGTGGGGCACTTCTCGTATCTCGCGCAGCAGGCGCTGATCGCGTCCGATCGCGTGGCGCGCAGCTTCGGCAGCCACCAGGTGCAGTCCGACCACCTGCTGTTCGCCCTGCTCATGTACCGCGAGAGCACCGCCGCCAAGATCATGGAGTCCCTGGGGCTCCGGCAGGCCGACCTGGGCGAGCTGCACCGGGTGGCCGAGGACGGGCCTCGTGCTCGGCGTGATCGCTCCGGGTTCAGCCGGGAGACCAAGCGCGTGCTGCGGCGCGCCGTGCGGGAGGGCGATGGGACCGAGCCGGTGACCACCCCCGACGTGCTCGCCGCCCTCCTCGAGACCGGCACGGGTCCCGCCGTGCGGGCCCTGGGCGAGCGGGGCGTCACCGCCGAGGCCGTCCGGGCCGAGGCCGCCCGCCAGCCGGCCGTGGATCCCACCGGGCTGGCCGGGGCCAACCCCCTGCCCCCCTCGGACGACATCGCCTCCTAGGCCACCGGAGGCCGGTCAGCCGGGCTCGACCTCGTGCTCGCCGTCGTCGGGGACCACGAGGTCCCAGCGATCCATGCAGTCCTCGCACCGGTAGACCACGAGGTCGCCGGGCCAGAACCGACCGGTGTCGTCGGGGCGGGTGAGCAGGTGCGCCACCCCGCCGCAGTCGATGCAGGTGATCCGGGGGGTGACGAGCGGTGCCCCCGAGGCGTCGGTGGGGCCGTCGGGGTCCATCGGGCCGACGGTAGCGGCCGGGCTGCGAGACTGGCGCCCGTGGCACGACAGGCAGCACCCGACCTGACCGGATCGGTCGTCATCGTCACCGGCGCCAACGCCGGGATCGGCAAGGAGACCGCCGTGGGCCTCGCCGCCCTGGGTGCCACGGTGGTGATGACCGCGCGCACCCGGTCCAAGGGCGAGGAGGCGATGGCCGAGGTGGTGCGCCGCACCGGCAGCTCGTCGGTGGTGCTCGGCGACCTCGACCTCGGGTCGTTCGCGTCGATCCGGGCCTTCGCCGCTTGGTTCCTCGACTCGTTCGACCGCCTCGACGTCCTGGTGAACAACGCCGGCCTCATCACCGACACCCGGCGGGAGACCGCCGACGGGTTCGAGGAGATGTTCGGCGTCAACCACCTCGGGCACTTCCTGCTCACCGACCTGCTGCGGGAGCGGCTGGTGGCCAGCGCCCCGGCCCGGGTGGTGGTGGTATCGTCGTTCGCGCACCGCTGGGCGGTCGGGGGCCTGCCCCGGGCCGACCTCCAGAGCACCCGCTCCTTCAGCGGCTTCTCCACCTACGGCCGCTCCAAGCTGGCCAACGCCCTGTTCGCCCTGGAGCTGGCCCGGCGGCTCGAGGGAACGGGGGTCACGGTCAACGCCGTGCACCCCGGCTCGATCAACAGCCACTTCGGGGCCGACGGCGACACCGGGGTCCTCGCCTGGTTCATCAAGGTCTTCGGCCGGATCGTGCTCCGTTCGCCCGAGGCGGGCGCCCGCACCAGCGTGCTGCTGGCGTCGTCCGTCGAGCCGCGGGTGGCCGGCAGCACCGGGGGCTACTGGTCCCACGGGCGGCGCTGGCGCCCCTCGCGCCAGGCGCGGGATCAGGAGCAGGCTCGGTGGCTCTGGGAGGAGAGCGAGCGGCTCGTGGCCTCGGCGTCGTGAGCGGGCGCAAGCCGGCTCCTCGCCCGCGCCGCCGTCCGGCCGCCTCGTCACCCCAGGGCCGGGGCTCGCTGCGCGTGGTGGCGGGCCAGGCGAGGGGCCTGCGCCTGGCCGTGCCGCCCGGCGACGCCACCCGGCCCACGTCGGACCGCGTCCGCGAGGCGGTGTTCAACGCGCTCGAGAGCCTCGACGCGATCGAGGGCGCCCGCGTGCTCGACGCGTTCGCCGGGAGCGGTGCCCTGGGCATCGAGGCGCTGTCGCGGGGCGCGGCCGAGGCGACCTTCGCCGACACCGACGCCGGGGCCCGGGCGGTGGTGGCGGCCAACGTGGCCCACACGGGTCTCGAGGACCGGGCCACGGTGGTGGGCGCCGACGGGGCGACGGCGCTGGCCCGAGGTCCCTGGGACCTCGTGCTGCTCGACCCGCCCTACGTGTTCGACGGGTGGTCGACGCTGCTCGCGGGGGTCGCCGAGGGCCTCTCCGCCGACGGTGTGGCGGTGCTGGAGTCCGACCGCGAGATCGAGGTCGAGGGGGTGCTCCGTGGCATCCGGGTGCGGCGGTACGGCGGTACGGTGGTCACGTTCGCCACCCGTCCCGGAGCCTCCACTTGAGCCGCGTGCTGTACCCGGGGTCCTTCGACCCCATCCACAACGGTCACGTCGAGCTGATCGAGGTCGCGTCGCGCCTGTTCGACGAGGTGGTGGTGGCCCCCATCACCAACCCGCAGAAGGGCACCGGCCTGTTCGACCTGGAGGAGCGCAAGGCGCTGCTCAGCTCCTCGGTGGCCCACCTCCCCAACGTGTCGATCACCAGCTTCGGCAGCCTCGTGGTGGACCTCGCCCGGGAGCTCGAGGTCGACTTCATCGTCAAGGGCCTCCGCGTGGTCTCCGACTTCGAGTCCGAGCTGCAGCAGGCCCAGATGAACCACGCCATCTCGGGGGTGCACACGGTGTTCCTCCCGTCGGCCACGAGCCACTCGTTCATGGCCTCCAAGCTGATCCGCGAGGTGGCGCGCTTCGGTGGCGACGTCAGCTCGATGGTCCCCCCGCCCGTAGCCGCCAAGCTGGCCGAGCGGTTCCCCTCATGAGCGTCGGCGGGCACCGGCGCACCCCCCGGGCGCCACAGGAGACGACACGATGAGCAACGACGACTACTACCCCTACGACGTCGAGGCGTCAGGCGACTACGACGACGGCTACGCCGAGGAGGTCGAGCCGGTCGAGGCGCGCCGGCCCCTCTTGCGCGGTCGCGGCCACCAGGTGGACGCCGAGGAGCTGCTGCGCCGGGTGGCCGACCTCGTGGCCGCCGCCCGGCCCATGCCGCTCTCGGCCTCGGCCATGATCAACAAGGAGGAGGTGCTCGAGCTGCTCCAGGAGGCGATCGACCGCCTGCCCGACGAGCTGCGCGAGGCCCGGTGGCTGCGCAAGGAGCGTGAGGAGTACCTCGCCAAGATGCGCGCCGACGGCGACGAGATCCTCGAGGCGGCCCGCGCCCACTCCGAGCGCATGGTGCAGCGCACCGAGGTCGTGAAGGCCGCCGAGCACCGCGCCCGGCGCATCATCGACGGCGCCGAGGCCGAGGCCCGGCGCCTGCGCCTCGAGTGCGAGGACTTCTGCGACCAGAAGCTCGCCGGGTTCGAGATCGTGCTCGAGCGGACCCTCAAGCTCGTGGCGTCGGGTCGCGAGAAGCTCCAGGCCACCAACCTCGGCCGGGAGGACCAGCCCGAGCTCGAGTCGGCCGCCGAGGAGTACTTCGAGCAGGGTCGGACCTGACCGTGGCCGACGCCGCCCAGCCGCCGCACCTGCTGGTCTCGGTCACCGAGATCCGGCGCCACCTGGGCTCGCGGGCACCGGTCACCCGCCAGCTCGAGTCCCACGGCCTGGAGCTGGCCCTCACCGAGGTGGGGGTGCCCGACGGCGCCAGCATCGAGCTCACCGGCGAGCTGGAGTCGATCTCCGAGGGCGTGGTGCTCACCGGCTCCGTGGCGGTGCCGTGGGTGGGGGCCTGCCGTCGGTGCCTCCAGGAGGTGTCGGGCACGGCCACGATCGACGTGCGCGAGGTCTGGGAGGTCCACCCCACCGAGGGCGACACCTGGCCGCTGGTCAACGACCAGATCGACGTCGGTCCTCTTCTGCACGACACCGCCCTGCTGGCGCTGCCACTGGCCCCACTGTGCCGCGAGGAGTGCGCCGGACCCGCTCCCGAGCGGTTCCCGGCCCTCGCGGCCGACGACGAGGTCGACGACGACGCCGGGGCCGGGTCGGCGGGCCGAGACCCGCGCTGGGCCGGGCTCGACGACCTCCAGCTCTGACCCGGGCCCCCGGCCCCGCTTCGCCCGCCCGGGGTCGACCCCGCTACGATCTCCCCCTCGCGTCTGGCGCACCGCCGCGCCTCCGATACCGACCTCCAGGACCACGACGATGGCTGTTCCCAAGAAGAAGACCTCCAAGAGCAAGAGCCGGAGCCGCCGGGCCTCGGCGTGGACCCTCAACGCCCCCTCCCGGAGCGTCTGCCCGCGCTGCGGCGCCGCCAAGGTGCCCCACGTCGTGTGCGGCAACTGCGGCTGGTACCACGGCCGCCAGGCCATCGAGGTCGACTGATCCCGGCACCGGGGCCCCGATGACCCCTGAGACCCGCCTCCCGGTCGCCATCGACGCGATGGGGGGCGACAAGGCGCCGGCCGAGATCGTGGCCGGCGCGATCCGCGCCCGAGACGAGCTCGGCGTGCCCATCGTGCTGGTCGGTCGTCCCGACGAGCTGGGCGACGTCGCCGGCCTGCCGGTCATCGCCGCGTCCGAGGTCATCGCCATGGACGCCGATCCCGGCAAGAGCGTCCGCACCATGAAGGACTCGTCGCTGGTGCGCGCCGCGGAGGCGGTGCGCGACGGCAAGGCCTGCGCCATGGTCTCCGCCGGCAACACCGGTGCCACCATGGCCTCGGCGCTGCTGCGGATGAAGCGCCTCCCCGGCGTCTACCGGCCGGCCATCGCCACGCCGATCCCGTGCCCGGGCGCCGACGTGCCCACCGTGCTGCTCGACGCCGGCGCGAACGCCGAGTGCTCGCCCGAGTGGCTCGTGCAGTTCGCCCAGATGGGTGCCGTCTACGCCCGCCACCGCTACGGCATCGACCAGCCCCGGGTGGGGCTGCTGTCCATCGGCGAGGAGCCCACCAAGGGCTCGCCCCTGGTCAAGGAGACCCACCAGCTCCTGGCCGAGGGGTCCTGGGCCGAGGCCAGCGGGGGCACCTTCGTGGGCAACGTCGAGGGGCGGGACATCATGTCGCCCGACGTCGACGTGGTGGTGACCGACGGCTTCACCGGCAACGTCGTGCTGAAGACCCTCGAAGGCGGCATGAAGGCCCTGGTCAAGGCGATCCTCGGCGCCTTCGACGCCGACGACGCCACCCGGGCGGCCGGCGACGTCCTGTTCCCGGCCCTGCTGCCGCTCTACGCCCAGCTCGACCCCGACAACACCGGCGGCGCGCTCCTGCTCGGGCTGAACGGCCCGTGCATCATCAGCCACGGCTCGTCGTCGGCCACCGCCGTCGTCAACGCCGTCAAGGTGGCGGTGGAGCTGGTGGACGCCGACCTCGTGGGCGCCATCGGCCGCACCATCCGGCCCGAGCCCGCCGAGTAGCTCGTCGCCCCGGCGCCGCCGGGTGCCTCAGGTGCTGGCGAGCCAGTGCGCCAGCGTGGGGGGCACCGGAAGCCCGAGGTCCACCCGCGCCTGCACCTGCTCGCGCAGGCGGGCGGTGAGGGTGGCCTCGCCGTCGACCCACGTCGACGGGTCCGGGTGGGGCGGGGGCTCGTTGCGGCCGAACAGCGTGGGCAGCGGACCGGCCAGCTCGCGCAGCGCCACGCGGGTGCGGGTGAGCTCGGTGCTGAGCGTGCGGGCCTGCTCGCCGAGGCCGAGCAGGACGTCGGCGGCGCGCAGCCAGCCGTAGTCGATGGAGATGGCGATGAGGGCGGGGTCGATGGTCATGGCGTCGTGCACGTCGATGTCGGGGACCACCACCGAGACGTCCTCGCCCCAGCCCCGAGGTGGGCTGAGCTCCTTGCGGAGGGTCTCGTTGGTGGCGATCTCGGCGCTCACCCGGCGGAGGATGTCGAGCATGTTCCGGTCGGCGAACGATTCCGAGCGCGAGATGGTGGCGGTGCTCGCCGACACCGCGAACACGCGGTCGACGTCGAGGTGCTCCACCAGCAGCTCGAGCGGGAGGATCTCCCGGGCGCCGCCGTCCACGTAGTGCTCGTCGCCGAGCAGCACCGGCGGGAACGCCACCGGGATGGATGCGCTGGCGAGGATGCCGTCGACCAGGGGGACCGGATCGAGGTCGAGGGGCTGGTCGGCCCGGTCGTGGAGGTGGCCGGTCTCGGTCACGTAGCGGAGCTCGCCCGACTCGAGCGCCACCGTGCCGATCCGCAGGGCCACCCCGGAGGCGGCCACCTTCGCCGGGTCGAGCTCGCGCGCCACGATCTGGGCCACCGGTCCGAGCGACAGCAGCGATTGGGCCTCGAACGCGTCTCGCAGCGCCTCGAAGGTGCCGTCGGTCTCGGGCGGGCGCCGGACGAGGGTGCCCATCACCCGCATGGCCACCCGGACGGCGTTGACCTCGGCCCCGTTGGCGGCACCGGTGATGTGGCCCCGGATCGACGACGCCCAGGAGGCCGACGCCATCAGCCGCACCACCCACGGCTCGGGCTCCCACATGTCGCCGTTCACGCGCAGCGACCGCCACACCCGCTCCACGGCCTCGATGGGGCGGTCGCCGGCGTCGCCGGGCCCCTCGGCCAGCTTGGCGGCGTTGAGGGCGCCGGCGGAGTTGCCGCAGATGGCCACGGGCGCCACGCGGAGGCGGTCGTAGAGGAACCGGAGCGCGCCGGCCTCGAAGCTCCCGAGCGAGCCGCCCCCGCTGATGGCGAGCCCCACCCGTCGGTCGCCCAGGCCCGTGGCCAGGGACTCCACCGATGCCCTCGCCTCGTGGCCCCACGTGGCCTCGACCTCCTCGGGATCGAGGGGCTCGTCGGGCCGGTCCAGCCCGGGGCCCGACAGGAGCGCCACGGCGTCGGCGATGGCGGCCTCGGTGGGGGAGAGGCCCACCAGCGCGCCGGAGCCGCCCTCGGCGTCGATCGGGGGCTCGGCGGGGTCGTGGTCGGGCGGCTCGGGGTCGGTCATCGCTGCTCCGGGGTCCGGGGGCGCCCATCATCGCCGATCGGCGGCCCGGTTCGGCCCGGTCCGGGGCCCCTGCCGTTCACGAGCGCACAAAGTTGGCGAGCGAGTACAGTGCCGACGCCCGTTCCACCGATCAGGAGAGCACCGTGCCCGCCGAGACCCATGTCGAGCAGGGACCCATGAGCCGCCAGGAGGTCTTCGAGCTGGTCCGAGACCGCCTCGCCGACATCCTCGAGACCGATCCCGGTGGCATCAGCGAGGGCGACTCCTTCAGCGACGACCTCGGCGCGGACTCCCTCGCGCTCATCGAGCTGGTCGAGGAGCTCGAGGAGGAGCTCGGCGAGCGCTCGGTCGGCTTCCGCATCGAGGACGAGGACCTCGAGGACCTGAAGACGGTGCGCGACGCCGTCGACTACGTCTTCGCCAAGCTGGACGGCAAGTAGGGCGTGGGGGCGGGTCAGGGCGCGGCCGTGGTCGCCGACGTCGGCTCCTCCGGGCCGGCCGCCGCCGTGGCTGCGGGCGACGGAGCGCTCACGTACCCGATCCCCCCACAGGCCCTCGCCTCGTTCTGCGCCCGCCTCGGGCACGCCTTCACCGATCCGCACCTGCTCGGCCGGTCGCTCACCCACCGGTCCTGGTGCGCGGAGCACGCCGGCTTCGCCTCGAACGAGCGACTCGAGTTCCTGGGCGACTCGGTGCTCGGCGTGATCGTCACCGACGAGATCTACCACCGCCACCCCGACGCCGGCGAGGGCCAGCTCTCCCGGATCCGGGCGTCGGTGGTGTGCGCGCCGGCGCTCGCCGAGATGGCCGTGGAGCTGGGCCTGGGCGAGGTCCTGCTCCTGGGCAAGGGCGAGGCCGCCTCGGGCGGGCGGGAGCGCCCGTCGATCCTGGCCGACGCGATGGAGGCGGTGATCGGCGCCGTCTACCTCGACGGCGGGCCCGACGCCGCCGGCCACCTGGTCCGCCGGCTGGTGGCGCCCCGGCTGGCCGACGCCGGATCACCCGACCACAAGAGCCGCCTGCACGAGCTGGTGGCCCAACAGCACGACCGCCAGATCCGCTACGACATCGCCGAGGACGGTCCCGAGCACGACAAGACCTTCCAGGCGGTGGTGCTCCTCGACGAGGAGCCGCTCGGCATCGGCCACGGCCGTTCGAAGAAGCAGGCCGAGCAGGCCGCCGCGCAAGAGGCGTGGCTGGCCCTCGACCGACGACGCGGGGACGCCCCCGCACGAGAGGAATCCGATGGCTGAGCAGCCGGAGATCGAGACCCTGCGACGGGACCTGGACCGCGAGGTGGGCGGCAAGCGGATCAAGACCGTCGAGGTGCCCGGTTCGGGGGCCATCCCGCGCCACACCAACAAGAAGCAGTTCACCTCGCTGCTCGAGGGCGCCAAGATCAACTCGGTCCTGCGCCGCGACCTGCTGCTGGTGGCCAAGCTCGATACCGGCGACGCGCTGGTGATCGACATCAGCGAGGGAGGGCAGGTGCGGCGCCACGCCGCCAAGGACGCCGTCGACAAGGCCACCAAGGTCGTCATCACCTTCACCCAGGGCGGCCAGCTGCGGGTCAACGACACCACCGGCAACGCCGAGCTGTTCGTGGTGCCGTTCGACCAGCTCACCGAGGCGGTGCCCGCCCTGGCCGACCTCGGCTTCGACGTGCTGGACGAGGCCGTGTCGTGGACCGTCTTCGGCGAGCGCATCCTGCGCCACCGCGGCACCAAGCTGCGCGCCCTGCTGCTCGACCGCTCGGTGATCGCCGGCGTCGGGCCCGTGTACGCCGACGAGATCCTCCACGCCTCGGGCCTGCGCCCCGACCGCGACATCTCCTCGCTGTCCACGCAGGAGATCCGCCGGTTCTTCCGGGCGGTGGTCGAGACGCTCCACGAGGCGGCCAAGCACCGCGGCGTCACCACCTCCGACGACCAGTACCACGACCTCGCCGGCAAGCCCGGTGGGTGGACCGCCGAGCTGCAGGTCTACGAGCGAGACGGCAAGGCCTGCCAGCGCTGCCGGGGGGTCGTGTCGAAGGTGCGGCTCGCCAACAAGGCCGTGTACCTGTGCGAGGCCTGCCAGGTCTGAGCGTCCGGCCCGACCCGGCGGATCCCCGCGGGGCTGGGCTACCGTGGGCACGTGGCAATGGGTAGGCACGATCCACCACCGGAGGACGAGGGCGCCACCCCTGGCGCCACCGAGCCGATCACGCTCACCGATCCCGACGGCGCCGTCACGCTCGTGGCGCCGTGGTCCACGTGGACCCGCGAGCAGATGCGCGCCCCCGGCGGCGAGCCGGCGCTCGTCACCCGCCTGGAGCAGGGCCAGCTGTGGTTCTCCGCCGGTCGTCGTCGCAGCCCGTGGCGCCACGAGGTCCACATCGGGCCCGTGGTGGTGTCCACCCCGGTGGGGCGGTTCCACGTCACCGCCGAGCCCGACGGCGGTGCCACCGTCGACTGCCTCGCGGGTCGCACCCGCGTGAAGGCCGGGCTCCAGGAGCCCGTCATCCTCG
>JAHBSN010000130.1 GCA_019639095.1 Actinomycetota bacterium | reverse complement strand
GTCGGCCACGGCGTGGGCGAGCAGCGGGTGCTCCACCGGCACCGGGCGGTCCCATCCGCCGTCGGCCGAGGGCCGCACGGCGCGTCGAGCCCGATCGCCGGCGCCACCAGCCGCACGGGCGCCTCACCGCCCGCCCGAGCGACCACCTCGGCCGCCACCTCCACCCCCGGTCCCACGGCGAGCGAGCACACCCGCCCCGGCGATCCGAACCACGTGTCCGTCCAGCCGCCCACGTCGGCCACGCGCACCGGCACCGACGCCACCGCCCGCCGCCCGACGACCCACGGCGAGCTCACCGCACGGCCCCCGGCACCCGGCCTCGGCCACCACCGGCCCGAGCCGCCCGGCGCTCCCGCCACCGTCGCCGCAGCGACCGCAGCGCTCGGGCGAACGCGTACATCACGCCGAGCGACGCCAGCACGAGCACCACCGCCACCACCCCGGCCACCGCGGGGTAGGCCAGCGCGAGCGCCACGAGCCCGGCCACCACGCCGTCCTCGCCGATCGACAGGGCGATGTTGCTCACCGGCTCTGGCGAGAGGTTGGCGGTGGCCCGGGTGGACGCCTTGGCGCCGTGGGCAGTGAGCGAGAACCCGCCGGCCACCACGCCCGCCAGCACCTCCGAGGAGCCGGCGTCGTGGGCCAGCGCCACCCCGAGCAGCGCCCCACCCACCGGCCGCACCACCGTGTGCACGGCGTCCCAGGCGCTGTCGAGCCACGGCACCTTGTCGACCACGAACTCCACCACGTAGAGCACGCCCACGAGCACGAGGAACCACGTGGACTGCAGCTCGGTGGGCGTGTCGGCCCAGCCCAGCCGCCCGGCCAGGCCGAGGAGCAGCGCGGTGCCGTAGAGGTTCAGGCCGCTGGCCCACCCCGACGCGGCGATCGTCCCGAACGGCATGGCGAGCGGTCGTCAGGCGACGACGGTCAGTCCCACCACAGGTCGTGGGCCAGCACGCCCCGGGCGATCAGGCCCAGCTGCACCTGGCTGGTGCCCTCCACGATGGTGAGCTGCTTGGCGTCGCGGTAGTACAGCTCGGTCATGTGGTCCTTCATGTAGCCGGCGGCGCCGAGCATCTGGAGGGCGATGTTCGAGGCCTTCACCCCGACCTCGGTGGCGTAGTACTTCGCCATCGAGAGGAACGGCACGTGCTCCTTCTGGAACTGCCCGCGGTCGGCCATCCACGCGGCGCGGTAGGTGAGCAACCGGGCCGCCTCGATCTCGGTGGCCACCTGGGCGATCTGCCACTGGATGCCCTGCATGTCGGCGATGGTCTTGCGAAACGCGGCGCGCTCCTTCACGTACTCGGTGGCGTACATGAGGGCGCCCTCGGCGAGCCCGATGCCGCGGGCGGCCACGATCGGCCGCATCGAGTTGAGGCCCTGCATGGCGAGCTGGAACCCGCCGACCTCGCCGATCACGTTCTTCGCCGGCACGCGCACGTTGGTGAGCAGCAGCTCGCCGGTGTCGACGCCGCGCACGCCCATCTTGCGGTCGGTGCTGCCGACCTCGACGCCGTCCCAGCTGCGCTCGACGATGAACGCGGTGATGGCGTCGTGGTTGCGGGCGGTCACGTCGTCGGACGTCTTGGCGAAGACCGTGTACCAGTCGGCCTGGACCACGCCGGAGATCCAGCACTTCGTGCCGTTGAGGACCCACTCGTCGCCGTCCTGCACGGCCTTGGTGCGCATGCCCATCACGTCGCTGCCGGCCTGCGGCTCGGAGAGGCAGAACGCCCCCCGCTTCGAGCCCTCGGCGATCGGCGCGATGTAGGTCTCGTTCTGCTCCCGGGTGCCGGCGATCATCACCGGCCCCGTGGGCAGCCGCGTGAGCAGGAGCATCAGCGCCGCGGTGTTGGAGTACTTCGCCACCTCCTCGATGGCGAGGGTGAGGCCGAGGATCCCGGCCCCCGAGCCGCCGAGGTCGGTGGGGATGCACAACCCGAGCAGGCCGGCGTCGCGGAACACCTCGAAGAGGTCCTGCGGGTACTCGCCGGTCTCGTCGATCTCGCGAGCGCGGGGCTTGACCTTGTCCTGGGCGATCCGCCGGCACGTCTCCTGGAGGGCCTGCAGTTCGTCGGAGAGCTCGAAGTCCATGGGCGGTGACGGTACCCGCCGCTCAGAGGTCGAGGACCATCTCCACCTGGCGCAGGCGCGGGTCGGGCTCGTAGGGCATGGCGCCGCCGGTGGGGTGGAACCCCTGGCCCTCGTAGAACCGACGGGCGAACTCGTTGCGCTCCACCACCCAGTGCCGCAGGCGCATCGCGCCGGCCTCGCGCGCCCACGCCGCCACCGCGGCGATCAGGTCGTCGGCCACGCCGATGTCCCGGAAGCCGGGCGCGGACCACAGGCCGAACAGGTTCACCACGCCGTCGCGGTTGGCGTAGGCGCCCACCACGCCGACCGGCTCCTCCCGCCCGGCCACCTCGGCGAAGAAGGTGGCCTGGAGCGGCCCCGACGCGTTGGCGGCGGCCGCCTCGGCCCAGTGGTCGGCGTCGTGGGCCTCGGTCCGGGCGAGGGTGGTGGTGGCGTCGCCCGGGGCATCGGCCAGGGCGGCGAGCCGGACCGCACGCAGCATCGGGCCCTCGTCGGGACGGAGGCGGCGGACGACGGGCACGCCGGGCACGCTATTGCCTGCGGCACGCGGCGGCGGCCACCCGGGGCCGGCGGCGAGCCCGACGGGCAGGTCAGGCCGTGCGGCGACGCTGGCGGATGATCCGCCGCCGCTCACGCTCGGTGCAACCGCCCCAGACGCCTTCCTTCTCCCGACGGGCCAGCGCGTACTCGAGGCAGGCGCTCTGCACGGGGCACACACCGCACACGCTCTTGGCCACCTCCGCCTCCTCGTCGGTCTCCGGGTAGAAGGTCTGGGGGTCCAGGCCGTGGCAGGCGGCCTTGTTGCGCCAGGACGTGTTCATGGGTGGAGGGTCGCTCCCTCGACGGCTGTCGGGCTGACGACGGAGGCCTCGGCTAGGCCCCGCCTGGTGGTCCGCACGCTGGGCCGGGTGGGGAGGTCTGGACCCGCCCGGCGGGGCGTGCGAAGGGCCGAGTATGGCCGCGCGCCCCCCGGGGTGTCCACATCGCTCAGCCGGTGAGGTCGGCCAGCAGCTCGGCCACGTTGTCGGCGTCGAGGGGGGTCTCGTGGGCGTACGCGGGGTGGTCCACCAGCAGGGTCACCGGCCCGGCGCCGAAGGCCTCGACCTGGTCCGGGGTGAGCTCGAAGTGCACGTAGTGCACCGCGGCGGTGACCTCCTCCCGGGTGAGCTGCTTCTCGTGGTCGGGGTCCACCGTGCACCGCACGTCGACGGCGCCGTCGCCGGCGCCCAGGCGCAGCACCACGTGGCGCTCGATGCCGACGAGCTTGGGCAGCCAGTCGCGCATCTCGGCGTCGGTGGTGAGCTCGATGAACATCGTGGCGGCGAGGTGGCCGGGCTCGGGGATGAGCGGGTTGTAGATGTCGAGCTCGGTCTGGATGCCCTCATCGCTCAGGATCTTCTCGGCCCGGGCCATCTCCTGGATCTGGAACCGGATCGTGGTGCGGTTCTCGAACAGGAGGGTGACGACGGGGCCGACGTGGATGCGGCGCCGCTTCTTGAGGGCGATGACCTCGTTGCGGAACTCGACGCGGCTGCGCTCGTACTCGCGCAGGTCGGCGATGTCGGTGAGGGTCAGCTTGGACATGGGGGGTGCCTCGCTTCGGGAGTTGGGGGGTGTGGGCCCGCCGGTGGGGCCGGTCAGGGGGCGTCGGTCGGGATGCCGTAGGCGCGCGCCACCACCGACAACGGGTGCTGGGCGACCTTGCCGGTCTCCTGGACGATGCCCCCGTTGGCCAGGGAGCAGTCGCCGGCCACGACGTCGGCGCCCGCCTTGTCGATGGCCTTGGCCATCTTGGCCGCCACGCCGCGGGCGGCGTCGTAGTTCTCGGCGCGCAGGCCCCAGGTGCCGTCGATGCCGGAGCACTCGGCGACCACCGTGACCTTGGCGCCCGTGAGCTTGATGAGGTCCCGGCTCCGCAGGCCGATGCTCTGGGCCCGGAGGTGGCAGGGGGCGTGGTACACGACCTTCTCGGGCACCTCGCCGGTGAAGGCGGTGTCGAGCTCGGTTCCCTCGGCCTTGTGGACCGCCACCAGGTGCTCGGCGGCGTCGCGGGTGTGCTCGGCCACCAGTTGGGCGTCCTCGGTGCCGAGGTAGTCGACGTAGTCGTGCTTGAGGACGAAGCCGCACGTGGGCTCGGGCACCACGACGGTCAGGTCGTCGCCGCGCGCCTCGGCGGCGCGGATGGCGCCGGCCAGGATGGCGACGTTGTGCTCGGCATCCTTGCGGAACGCCGCCAGGTCGCCCTGGTGCAGCGCCGGGGCGCCGCAGCAGCGCAGGCCGTCGGGCACCGAGCACGACAGACCGTTGCGCTCGTAGACGCCCACGAGGTCCCGGCCCACCTGGGTGTCGGTGTACTCCACCAGGCAGGTGGGGAAGACGGCCACGTCGCCCTGCTTGGGCCGGGCCAGGCGCGGGGTGTGGCGCTTGAACCAGGTGGAGAAGCGGGTGCGGGCGTACGGCGGGAGGATCCGGTCCTCGTGGATGCCCACCACCTTGGCCACGGCCTTGCGCAGCCCCGATCCGGGGGTGCCGAGCACCTTGTTGGCGAGGGGTGCGGCCGGACCGCTGCTGAGGGTGCCCACCAGGTCGGTCTTGGCGAGGGCCTTGTCGGTCACCCGCGAGCGGGCCGACGTGCGGCCGTCGGCCTGCTGGAACGCCTTGGCCCGCAGCATCAGGCGGGGGAAGTCGAGCGCCCACTCGTGCTTGCCCGGCGTGTAGGGGCAGTTGACCTCGCCGCAGAGCTTGCAGTTGAAGCACTCGTCGACCACCTGGAACGCCTGGGCGTCGGTGATCTTGGCGGCGTCCTGGTCGTCGTGCTCGTCGATGACGGCGAAGAGCGTGGGGAACGACGGGCAGAACTTGAAGCACAGCCGGCAGCCGTGGCAGAGGTCGAAGACCCGGTCCATCTCCTCGCGCAGGTCGGCGCCGTCGAGGTACTTGGGGTGGAACGGGTCGTAGGTGGTGGTCACGTGGGGCTCCAGTCCGGTGGGGCGCGCCGGGCGAAGGGGGCGGGGCGGAACGACGAGCGGGGGACCCAGGAGGTCCCCCGCGTCGTCCGGGTCCGGGGCCGAGCGGGCCCCGGACCGTCAGCTGTGGCGGCGGGACGTCGCCGGCCGGTGGGCGAGGGTCAGGAGACGCTCTCGAGGCCCTGGGTGAAGCGGCCGGCGTGGCTCTTCTCGGCGCGGGCGAGGGTCTCGAGCCACTCGGCCACCTCGTCGAAGCCCTCCTCGCGGGCGGTCTTGGCGAAGCCCGGGTACATCTCGGTGTACTCGTAGGTCTCGCCGGCGATGGCCGAGCGGAGGTTGTCCTCGGTGGGGCCGACGGGCTCGCCGGTGGCGGGGTCGCCCACCTCGGCGAGGAAGTCGAAGTGCCCGAACGCGTGGCCGGTCTCGCCCTCGGCGACCGAGCGGAACAGGGCGGCGACGTCGGGGTAGCCCTCGATGTCGGCCTTCTGGGCGAAGTACAGGTAGCGGCGGTTGGCCTGGCTCTCGCCGGCGAACGCCTCCTTCAGGTTCTCTTCGGTCTTGGAGCCTTTGAGTTCAGCCATGACGGAGTCAGGCCTCCTTGGGTGTTGGTTGGTTGGTTTGGAGAACGGTGGGAGCCGGGCCGCACTCGGCGCAGCGCCCGCGGAAGACGACCTCGGTGCGGGTGACGTGGAACCCGCCCGACCCGTCCGGCGGCAGCGATGCCTCCAGCAGGTGCCCGGGCACATCCTCCACGCGTCCGCAGCCGTCGCACACGAGGTGGTGGTGCGGTTCGAGGTTGGGGTCGAAGCGGGCCGAGCCCAGGCCGACGTCGACCTGGCCGAGCTCGCCCATGGCGGTGAGGTCGTTGAGCGTCTGGTAGACGGTGCGCAGCGAGACCATGGGGAGGTCTCGCACCACGGCGGCGTGCACGGACTCGGCGGTCGGGTGCACCGTGCTGCCGTGGAGCACGCGGAAGACGGCCTGGCGCTGCGGGGTGACCTTCAACCCCTCGGCCCGGAACCGGGCGGTGAGCTCCTCTGGCGTCTTCACGGCGGCCAGCGTAGCCGCCGCCGGTGCTGAACAACAACCGTTGTTCACAACAAACAGGTGTTGTTGACGCGGGCGGTCAAGGGGGCCGAACGTCGACCCCACCTGCGGAGTGGGTCGCCACGGGGTGCCGTCGTAGGATCGCCCCATGCTGCGAGCCGCCACCACCCTGCGAGCCACCCGATGATCGGGCCGGGCTGGTTCGACCGTGCCGAGGGCATCCGCCGACTCGCCGACGACCCCTTCGACGTGCTCGTGGTGGGCGGCGGCATCACCGGCGTGGGCGTCGCGCTCGATGCGGCGTCGCGCGGCCTGCGCACCGCGCTGGTGGAGCGGGACGACTTCGCCTCGGGCACGTCGTCGAAGTCCTCCAAGCTCGCCCACGGCGGGCTGCGCTACCTCCAGCAGGGCGAGATCCGCCTCGTGTACCAAGCGCTCCACGAGCGCCAGCGGCTCCGCCGCAACGCCCCGCACCTGGTGAAGCTCCTCCCCTTCCTGCTCCCGGTGTTCAGCGGCAAGGGCGGCGTGATCCCGAAGAAGCTCTCGCGCGCCCTCGGCATGAGCATGTGGATGTACGACCTCACCGGCGGCGTCCGCATCGGGAAGCTCCACGAGCGCATCAGCGCCGAGGAGACCCTGGCCCACATGCCCACCCTCCCGGCCGACAAGGTGGCGTCGTCGTACCTCTACTACGACGCCACCGTCGACGACGCCCGCCTCACCCTCACCGTGGCCCGCACCGCCGCCATCGAGTTCGGCGCCGTCGCCGTCAACGGCGTGGCGCTGGTGGGCGTGAACAAGGACGGTCGCGGGCGGATCGAGTCGGCCACCATGTCGGCCGACGGCCGGGAGATCACCGTCCGCTGCCGGGCCGTGGTGAACGCCGCCGGCGTGTGGTCCGACGAGGTGCGCGAGCTCGACGAGGGCCGCGACCCCGACTCCATCCGCCCGGCCAAGGGCATCCACATCACCGTCCCCTGGGACAAGGTCCGCAACGACGTGGCCGTGGTGGTGCCGGTCCCCAAGGACAAGCGCGCCGTGTTCGTGGTGCCGTGGGGCGACCTCACCTACATCGGCACCACCGACACCGACTACGACGGCCCGCTCGACGACCCCGAGGTGACCCCCGACGACGTCCGCTACCTGCTCGACGCCATGCGCTTCACCGGCATCACCGAGGCCGACGTGGTGGGCACGTGGGCCGGACTGCGTCCGCTCGTCAAGAGCGGTGCCACCGGCAAGACCGCCGACCTCTCCCGCCGCCACAAGGTCACCCCGTCCGAGAGCGGCGTGGTCACCATCACCGGCGGCAAGCTCACCACCTACCGCGAGATGGCGGCCGACACGGTCGACGCCGTGATCGAGCACCTCGGTCGCACCGACGGCATCGCCCGGCGCTCGCGCACCAAGAAGCTCCGCCTGCGCGGCGCCGAGGGCTACGAGGCGCTCGCCGCCGACGCCGAGCCGCTGGTGGCCCACCTGGCCGACCGCTACGGCGGCGAGGCGGCCACCGTGCTCGCCCTCGTGGAGGCCGACCGCAGCCTGGCCGAACCCCTCGTGGCCGGACTCCCCTACGTGCGCGCCGAGGCCGTGTACGCCGCCCGCTACGAGATGGCCCGCTCGGTCGACGACGTGCTGAGCCGGCGCACCCGCGCCCGCCTGCTGGCACGGGACGCGTCGGCGGCGGCGGCCGACGACGTCGCCGCGCTCATCGCCCCGATCCTCGGCTGGACCCCGGGCGAGGCGGCCGACAGCGCCGAGGCCTACCGGCACGCGGTCGCCGAGGAGCGCAGCGCGGCGAAGCTGCCCGAGACCCCGATCGAGGCGCTGCTCCAGCCCTGACGCGCCGCCCGCCCCACCGTCGGGGGTAGGGCTGTCCCCACCGCGATCCGGGTGGTGGGGGGATCGATACCGACGGCGCCGTCGCGCACCGTGGGACCCATGCGCACGACGACCCTCACCTCACCGCCCCCGACCGCCCCGACCCCGCCGCCCTCCCTGGCCGCCGCGCGCGTCGTGGACGCCGTCAAGACCTACGGCTCGGGTGCCACCGCCGTGCGCGCCCTCGACGGGGTGACCCTCGACGTGCCGGCGGGGCGCTTCCTGGCCGTCATGGGCCCGTCGGGCTCGGGCAAGTCCACCCTCATGCACTGCCTGGCGGGTCTCGACACGCTCTCGAGCGGCCACGTGCTGATCGGGAACACCGACCTCGGCACCTTGAAGGACAAGGAGCTCACCCGGCTGCGGCGGGACCGCGTGGGGTTCGTGTTCCAGGCCTTCAACCTCATCCCCACCCTCACCGCCGGCGAGAACATCGAGCTCCCGCTGCGGCTCGCCGGCCGCAGCCCGGACCGCGACTGGGTCGACGCCGTGGTGGCCACCGTCGGGTTGGGCGATCGCCTCGGCCACCGCCCGAGCGAGCTGTCGGGCGGTCAGCAGCAGCGCGTGGCCGTGGCCCGCGCCCTGGCCACCCGCCCCGATCTGGTCTTCGCCGACGAGCCCACCGGCAACCTCGACTCGCGCACCGGTGCCGAGATCCTGGGGTTCCTCCGCGACGCGGTGGAGGCCATGGGCCAGACCATCGTGATGGTCACCCACGACCCGGTGGCCGCCACCTACGCCCACGACGCGGTGGTCCTGGCCGACGGTCGGGTGGTGGACCACCTCCCGAACCCGACGGTGGACGCCGTCCTCACCAGCCTCACGGCGCTGGGGGGCTGAGCGATGCTGCGCGTCACCCTCGCCAACCTCCGCGCCCACCAGCGGCGCCTCGTGGCCACCTTCGCCGCCGTCGCCCTCGGCGTGGCCTTCCTCTCCGGGGTCCTCATCCAGACCTCGACCCTGCGCACCGGCTTCGATCGGCTCTTCGACGCCGAGTCCGCCTCGGTGGACGCCGTGGTCCGCAGCGACCGCACCGGGACGAACGAGTACGGCGAGACCATCCGGCCCCGGATCCCCGCCGAGCTGGTGGACGCCGTCCGGCAGGTGCCCGGCGTGCGCGCCGCGGCGGGCGACGTGCGCGGCACCGCGGCCATCGTCGGCTCCGACGGCGACCAGCTGGGCGGCAACGGGCCGCCGCAGCTCGCCATGACCTGGATCGACGACCCGGCGCTGTCGCCCTACCACCTGCTCGAGGGCCGGGCCCCGAAGGCGGCCGACGAGGTCGTCATCGACGGCCGCTCGGCCGACCAGGGCCACCTGGCCGTCGGCGACCGCGCCACCGTGCTCGCGCCCCAGACCGTCCCGGTGCGCGTGGTGGGCATTGCCGGCTTCGCCGACGGCCGCTCCCAGTCGGGCGTGACGGCGGTCCTGTTCAGCGAGGCGGGCGCACGCGCCCACCTGACCGCCGCGGGCGCCGGCGTGGACCGCATCGTGGTGGACGCCACGCCGGGCACCAGCCAGGCGGACCTCCGCTCGGCGCTGGCGGCTGCCACCGGCGACCACGTGCAGGTCATCGACGGCGAGTCGTTCCGGCTCGAGAACCGCGACGCGGTGGACGACCTGATGGCCTTCCTCGGCCCGGCCCTCCTGTCGTTCGCGCTGATCGCCCTCCTGGTGGCGTCGTTCAGCATCTACAACACCTTCGCCATCCTCGTGGCCCAGCGCACCCGCGAGGCGGCGCTGCTGCGGGCCATCGGGGCCTCCCGCCGACAGACGCTGCGGGCCGTGCTCGTGGAGGCGGGGCTCGTGGGTGTCGTCGCCTCGGCCGTGGGCGTGGGCCTCGGCATCGGGGTCGCCTCGCTGCTGCGGGTCCTCCTCGGCTCCGGCGGCCTCGACCTGGGCAACCCGCTCGTGCTCGCCCCGTCGACACTGATCGGCTGCGTCGTGCTCGGCACCGCCATCACCGTGCTCTGCGCCCTCGGCCCGGCCGTGCGCGCCTCACGGGTGGCGCCCATGGCTGCCCTGCGGGAGACCGCGATCGACCGCACCGGAGCCACCCGCGGGCGGCTGGTCCTCGGCGGCCTGCTCGCCGCCGGTGCCACGGCCCTGCTGGTGTCGGGCACCGCTGGCGACGGCGGCATGTCGGCCGCCGCCGGCGGCGTGGCGGCGGCGGTGGTGGCGCTGGCCGTGCTCGGCCCGGCCGTGGCCGGACCGGTGGGCCGCGTGCTGGGTGCCCCGCTCCGGCTCCGGGGCGTGACGGGCGACCTCGCCCGCCAGAACGCCGTGCGCAACCCCCGTCGCACGGCGTCGAGCTCCACCGCCCTCATGATCGGCGTGGCGGTGGTTGCCCTGTTCACCGTCCTCGGCGCCTCGCTTCGGGCCAGCCTCGACGACGTGGTGGAGCAGAGCTTCGCCGGCGACCTCGTGGCCACGGCCGGCTTCAACGGCGGGAGCT
>JAHBSN010000013.1 GCA_019639095.1 Actinomycetota bacterium | reverse complement strand
CCTCCACCATCCGACGGTGGTCCTTGCCCGGCGCCTCCGGCAGCTTCTCGAGGCGGCGCTCGATCCCTCGCACGTAGCGGGCGACGTCGCCCAGGCGCGCGGTGCCGGCCGACGCCACGAACCCGGGGCGGACGAGCCGGCCCAGCTGGGCGCGGGCGTCGGCCACGGCGGGGGCCAGGGCGTCCGCGGTGAGCTGGTCGAGCCGGGCGGCGACGCGGGCCGCCACCACCAGCACGTGGCCGGCGTCGCGCAGCGCGTCGGCGGTGGTGGACCGAAGGTCGGCGCGCGCCGCCTCGAGCAGCGCCTCGAACCCGGCCCGATCCCACGGCGGACCGCCGTGAGCGGCGATCACCCGGTCGGCCGCAGCGGTGATCGCGTCGCGCAGCAGCCCACCGAGCGAGAGCCCGGGCACGGCGCCGACGGCGAGGGCCACCTCGTTCGGCACGCCCTTGGCCAGGCCCTTCACCCCCACCGGCACCGAGCGCAGCAGGAGGCGCCGGACGCCGGTGGCCATGATGCGCGCCTGGATCTCGGGCGTGCTGAACACCTTGATCGAGACGGAGTCGCCGTCGTCGAGCAGTGCCGGGTAGCCGCGCACGACGTGGCCGTGGACGGTGGTCTCCACCACCGTGGGCAGGTCGCCGAAGTCCCACCGCTCGATCCCCGAGCGCTCGATGTCGGGCGCGGCATCCGCGATCGCCGCCCGGACGCGCCCGCCCACGAGGTCGCGGACGGCCTCCAGGTCCTTGCCGATCGCCATCACCTCGTCGCCGTCCTCGATGGCGAAGGTGACCCGCAGGTGCGAGGGCACCTCCCGGAGGTCGACATCGGCGGCCGAGACCCGCTCCCCGAGCCGGGCGCCCACCGCCTCGGCCACCACGTCGACGAGCGGTCGGTCGACCACCACCAGCGAGCGGGCGAGCTCGTGCGCCGCATCGGCCAACGGCGTGAGCGACCGACGCAGCCGCTTGGGCAGCGTGCGCAGGATGGCCGCCACCAACTCCTCGCGGAAGCCGGGCACCTGCCAGTCGAACCCGTGGGCGTCCACCCGGTTGAGCACGGCGAGGGGGATGTGCACGATCACGCCGTCGCCCACCTCGCCCGGCTCGAACCGGTACGACACGGGCAGCACCAGGTCGCCCTGGCGCCACTCGTCGGGGAAGGCGTCGGCGTCGGTGCCGGCGTCGTCGCCCACGAGGTCGGCGGCGGTCATGGTGAGCAGGTCGGGCTCGGTGCGGCGGACCTGCTTCCACCAGGTGTCGAAGTGCCGGCCGGACACGACGTCGGAGCCGAGCACCCGGTCGTAGAAGGCGAAGACGGCGTCGTGGTCCGCGAGGTCCCAGCGGCGGAGCTTGTCGCCCAGCTCGCGCACCTCCTCGATGCAGCGGGCGTTGTCGGCCCGGAAGCGGTGGCGGGTGGACCACTCCCCCCGCACCAGGGCGTGCTCGATGAACAGCTCCCGGGCCAGCTCCGAGTCCACCGCTCCGAGCCCCACCGTGCGGTTCGCCACCACCGGGAGGCCGTAGAGGGTGACGCGCTCCGACGCGACGGCGCGACCGGAGCGCTCGTCCCACCGCGGCTCGCCGTAGCTGCGCTTCACGAGGTGGCCGGCCAGGTCCTCGGCCCACTCGGGTTGCACGGAGGCGGCCATCCGGCCCCACAGGCGGTTCGTCTCCACCAGCTCCGCAGCCATCACCCACGCCGGCGGCTTGCGGGCGAGTGGCGACGACGGGACGAGCGCGAACCGTGCGCCGCGCGCGCCCTGGTACTCGCGGCCGTCCTTGTCCCGCATGCCGAGGTGCGACAGGAGGCCGGCCAGCAGGGCCCGGTGCACCTGGTCGGGCGTGGCCGCCGCGGTGGACGCGACGATCCCCGCCCGCTTCGCCGCCTGGCGGAGCTGGCGGTGCAGGTCCTGCCACTCCCGCACCCGCAGGTAGTTGAGGTGCTCGGCCCGGCACAGCTTGCGGAACCGGTTCGACGACAGCTCGCGCTGGCGCTCGGCCAGGTGGTCCCACAGCCGCACGAGGGCGAGGAAGTCCGAGCCGGCCACGTCGAAGCGGCGGTGCAGCTCGTCGGCCTCCTGGCGGTGCTCGGTGGGACGCTCGCGGGGATCCTGGATGGAGAGGGCGGCGGCGATCACCAGCACCTCGTGGACCGAACCCTCCCGGTCGGCCTGCACCACCATGCGGGCCATGCGCGGGTCCACCGGCAGGTTCACCAGCTTCCGCCCCAGGCGCGTGAGCCGGCGCCGGTCCGCCGGCCGATCCAACTCGAGGGCGCCGAGCTCCTCGAGGAGCGCCACGCCGTCGCGGATGGCCCGCAGGTCGGGCGGGTCGAGGAAGGGGAACGCCTCCACGTCGCCCAGGCCGAGGTTGGTCATCTGGAGGATGACCGACGCCAGGTTGGTGCGCAGGATCTCGGGGTCGGTGAACTCGGTGCGGGCGTCGTAGTCGTCCTCCCGGTACAGGCGGATGCAGATGCCGGGCGCCACCCGGCCGCAGCGCCCGGCGCGCTGGTCGGCCGATGCCTGCGACACCGGTTCGATCGGCAGCCGCTGCACCTTGAGCCGGTGGCTGTAGCGGGAGATCCGGGCCAGCCCGGCGTCGACCACGTAGCGGATGCCCGGCACGGTGAGCGACGTCTCGGCCACGTTGGTGGCGAGCACGATCCGCCGACCGCGGTGGGGCTGGAAGATGCGGTGCTGCTCCGCCGCCGACAAGCGGGCGTAGAGCGGCAGGACCTCGGTGTCGCGCCGATCGAGCTTGGCGAGCGCGTCGGCGGTGTCGCGGATCTCGCGCTCGCCGCTCAGGAACACGAGCACGTCGCCGGGGCCCTCCCGACCGAGCTCGTCGATGGCGTCGCACACCGCCTGCACCTGGTCCCGGTCGTCCTCGATGCGGTCGTCGGCCCCGTCCCCGTCCCCGCCGTCGGGGTCGGCGAGCGTCTCGCCGAAGGGCCGGTAGCGCACCTCCACGGGGAACGTGCGGCCGCTCACCGAGATCACGGGGGCGCCCTCGAAGTGCTCGCTGAAGCGAGCCGTGTCGATCGTGGCCGACGTGATGATCACCTTGAGGTCGGGCCGGCGCGGCAGGAGCTGCTTGAGGTAGCCGAGCAGGAAGTCGATGTTCAGGCTCCGCTCGTGGGCCTCGTCGACGATGATCGTGTCGTAGGCCGACAGGGTGCGGTCCCGCTGCAGCTCGGCCAGCAGGATGCCGTCGGTCATCACCTTCACGTGGGTTGCGGGGCCGACCCGGTCGGTGAAGCGCACCGCGTAGCCCACGGTGCCCCCGAGCTCGGTGCCGAGCTCCTCGGCCACCCGCTCGGCGATGGCCCGCGCCGCCACCCGCCGCGGCTGGGTGTGTCCGATGCGTCCGACCACGCCCCGACCCAGCTCCAGGCACAGCTTGGGGAGCTGGGTGCTCTTGCCCGATCCGGTCTCGCCGGCCACCACCACCACCTGGTTGGCCGAGATGGCCTCGAGCAGGTCCTGGCGCCGAGCGGTGATCGGCAGCTCGTCGGGGTACGAGATCGACGACGGGGGCACGGGGTCGCGCGAGGTCACGGCCTGGTCCTCGACGGTCTCAGCGCCGCAGCTCGGCGGCGTCGGGGGTGTCGACGCGCCGCAGGCCGTCGGCCACCGCCTCGGGCCCCGCCGGGCCGACGAGCCGATCGACCAGCCCGATCGGGAGGTGGTCGTGGTGGCGCTCCCACGGTGCGGTGGCGGCACCGGCGAGGCGGCCCACGAGCGCGGGCCACATGCCGTCGGGTACCAGGCGCCCGGTGCCGGCCACCGCCCAGACGTCCACGCCGGCGGCGCGGGCCACCGCGGCGGCCGCCCAGCTGCCCGGGGCCACGAGCGCGGTGTGGGTGGAGGCGGCGCCCAGGTCGAGGACCACGACGTCGCTGTCGGCCACGGCGGCCGCCAGGCCGGCGACGGGCACGTCGACGGCGTCGACGTCGATGCGCTCCAGCGCCCGCACGAAGCCCGGCCCATCGCCGTCGACGTCGACCACCCGCACCTCCACGTCGCCTCGGCGGGCGAGGGCGGGGGCCAACCGCTCGGGCCACCCCACCACCACGGCACGCGCCCCGTCGGGCAGCGCGTGGGCCAGCTCGGTCACGGTCGGGTCGGCCACGTAGGCGTCGAGGCACCGCCACGCCTCGTCGGCCGGGTCGGCGGCCACGAGGGTGCGAGCGCACAGCCACCAGATGGGTCCGTTGGCCGCGTGGCGATCGATTAGGCGGCGACAAGCGGTGACGAGCGACGCCGGGTCGCCGGCGAACCCGGCCAGGGAGGCCGCCGCCTCGCGCACCACGTCGTCGGGCGGCGCGCCGGTGGCGCGGGCCACGAACCGGAGGCGCTCGATCGGATGCACCCCCCGACGCTATCCAGCGCCGGCCGGGAGCGGCCGGGAGGATCCGCTGCGACGTTGCGGGCTAGAGGCCGGGCTTCCAGATCATGTCGATGAGCATGAGCAGCAGCAGCAGGTGGAGGATGCCGCCGGCCATGGACACGATCTTGTCGGCGGCGGCGTCGCCGGCGGCGGCCTTCTTCTCGGCGGGAAGCATCACGCCGAACAGGACGCCGATCATGATGAACCACAGGAGCATGGCCACCGAGATCCACGACTGGCTGAACTCCCAGACCTTGTCGGACATCCCGATCAGGCCGAAGCCGAAGAACCCGGCGAGCACCAGCGCCGGGCCGTGCACCTTGGTGGTGTTGCCGGCGGCGAGGGCGCCGATGGCGGGCCCGACCTCCTTGCCCTGCTTCTTCAGGTTCACCGACACCACCGGCCACACGAAGGCCGGCGCGAACGCCACGATCACGCTCAGGATGTGCAGCAGGAAGAACAGCTTGTAGCCGAACGAGTCCATGGTTCCCTCCGGGGTCGCCTGGGTCCGCAACCTAGCTGTGCAGCGCGGGGAGGTTGTCCCCGAGCCAGGCGATGCCGAATCAAAGCCGCCGCAGACGAGCCACTCCTGTCTGCCGTGGCCCTGATGAGCAACAGGCGCCGCGACCCTCTGCCCTGGGCGACCGGGACCCGGACCATCGAAGGAGTGGCTGGCTTCCTTCGCTGCTCCGCCATGGTCATCGATCGACTCACCCCGAACGAGCGCATTGGCTCCACCTGCCACCGCCGGCGGATCTCAGAACTTCCGCGGCGCCGACTGCCGGGTGGCGTTCACCGTCACCGCCGACGAGCGAGACGTCCGCCGCTACCTCGGCCCGTGGGCCGACCAGTTCCTGGTGTTCGTCGACCCGAAGCGCACGTTCGTCGAGGCCGCCGAGCTCGAGCGCCTCCCCGCCCTCGTCTACGTCCGCCAGGACCTCGCCATCGTGGGCAAGGCCGAGGGCTGGGAGCCCTCGGAGTGGGAGCACGTGGGCGCCCTCGTGGGCAAGGTCAACTCCTGGAGCCACCCGCAGCTGCCCAAGGCCGGCGACCCCGGGCCCTTCCGCGGCTCGCCCGCCAAGGGCTGAGCCCGCCCCTCAGCCGGATCGGCTGATCCCGCCCCGGGTCAGCGCCAGCACGTCGAACGCCGCCGCCAACTGCTCGGGGGTGAGTTCGCCCGTGGCCTCCACCAGCTCGCGCATGGGCCGACCGGTGGCCGCGCTCTCCTCGATGAGCGCCGCAGTCCGCTCGTACCCGAGGTAGGGGTTGAGCGACGTGGCGATGGCCGGCGACGCCTCGGCGTTGGCCCGGCAGCGGTCGCCGTCGGCCTCGATGCCGTCGATGCACCGGTCGGCGAAGAGCACCGACACCCGTGCCAGCAGGTCGATCGACTCGAGGACGTTGCGGGCGATCACCGGCAGGTAGGTGTTGAGCTCGAAGCTGCCCTGGCTGCCGGCGAACGCCACGGTGGCGTCGTTGCCGATCACCTGGGCCGCCACCTGGGTCACCGCCTCGCAGAGCACCGGGTTCACCTTGCCGGGCATGATCGACGACCCCGGCTGGAGGTCAGGCAGGCGGATCTCGGCCAGCCCCGTTCGGGGCCCCGACGCCATCCACCGCACGTCGTTGGCCACCTTCACCAGCGCCACCGCCGCGCCGCGCAGCTGGCCCGAGGCCTCCACCAGCGCGTCGGGCGCGGCCTGGGCGGCCATCCGGTCGCCCGCCTCGGTGAGGGGCAGGCCCGTGCGGGTGGCCAGGTGGCGGATCACGGTGCGCCCGAACCCACGGGGGGCGTTGATGCCGGTGCCCACGGCGGTCCCGCCGAGCGGCAGCGCGCCGAGTCTCGGCAGCACGCCGGCCAGCCGGTCCCGTGCCTGCTCGACCTGGGTGGCGTGGCCGCCGAGCTCCTGGCCGAGCGTGACCGGGACGGCGTCCATCAGGTGGGTACGGCCGGCCTTCACCACCTTGGCCTGGGCGCGCGCCTGGCGGCGGAGGGCCCGTGCCAGGCGGCTGAGCGCCGGCAGGAGGTCGGTCTGGATGCCGGCGGTGGCGGCCAGCTGGATGGCCGAGGGGAAGACGTCGTTGGAGGACTGGCTGGCGTTGACGTGGTCGTTGGGGTGCACCGCATGGTCGTCGCCGAGCGCCGCGGAGGCAAGCCGAGCGATGACCTCGTTCGCGTTCATGTTCGACGACGTGCCCGAACCGGTCTGGAAGACGTCGACGGGGAACTCCCGGTCGTGGCGGCCGTCGGCCACCTCGAGGGCGGCGGCGGCGATGGCCGCCCCCATGGCGCGGGTGACGGTGGGGACGTCGCGCCGGGCCGCGTTCACCACCGCGGCCTCGGCCTTGATGAGCCCGAGGGCGTGGATGAGCCGGGGCTCGATCGTGCGGCCCGAGATCGGGAAGTTCTCCACCGCCCGCTGGGTCTGGGCGCCCCAGCCGGCGTCGGCGGGGACCCGCACCTCCCCCATGGAGTCGTGCTCGGTGCGGAAGCCTGCGTGGGGTGCCATGCCTCGGGTCTACCCGGATGGCCCGCCGATCGCTCCCCGCCCCATGGCGCTCACCCTCGCTTCGCCACCAGCGGGGTGTGGGCGGCGAGCACGTCGAAGTCGCGGTCGTGGTGCAGCACGGGCACGCCGGTGCGGATCGACACCGCGGCGATCAGGCAGTCGAGCGACGACCGCACGGTGACCCCGTTGGCCCGGCACACCCGGTAGAGGAACGCCGCCTCGGCGTAGTCGGCGCTGTCGACCGCCAGGAGCCGGGCTCGCCAGAGCAGCCCCTGCAGCGATCGAACGTGCGACTCGGATCGGCCGCCTTGGAGCACCTCGAGCACGACGGGCTCGGTGATCCAGATCTCGCCCGCCTCCACCCCCGCTCGGAGCGCGACGTGCGTGGCCGAGCCCGTGCCGCGCAGGTACTCCACCCAGGCCGACGTGTCCGCCAGCACTAGAGGTGCTCGACCGAGTTGCCCGAACGCATCTCGTCGAGGTCGCCCTCCCACCCGGTCCCCTGCATGGCCAGGGCCTCTTCCAGGGTCATCACGTTGACCAGTTGGCGGAGGGCGTAGTTGACCGCCTCGCGCTTGGTCCGGAACCCGTACCGGTCCATCACCGCAGCACAGACCTCGTCGTCGATGTCGATGTTGGTGCGAGACACGCACACACGATACACCAGCGATACACCACCGAGGCACCGATCGGATCGGACCGGGATGGCCCAGGTCGGCAGGACCGCCGTACCGTGGTCGGCGATGAGCGACTTCACCTTCACCGAGCTGCTGCCCCTGGGGCCCGACGCCACCACCTACCGCAAGCTCGACATCGACGGCGTGTCCAGGCTGGAGGCCGCCGGCCGCACCTTCCTGCAGGTGGAGCCGCACGTGCTCACCGAGCTGGCGGCCGCCGCCATGCACGACATCGCGCACTTCCTCCGGCCCGGGCACCTGGCCCAGCTCCGCCGGATCCTCGACGATCCCGAGGCGTCGGCCAACGACCGCTTCGTGGCCCTCGACCTGTTGAAGAACGCCAACATCGCCGCCGGCGGCGTGCTCCCCATGTGCCAGGACACCGGCACCGCCATCGTGAAGGGCAAGAAGGGCCAGTACGTGCTCACCGGCGGGGGCGACGAGGAGGCGCTGGCCCGCGGCATCTACGACACGTACCAGCGCGACAACCTCCGCTACTCGCAGATGGCGCCGCTCACCCTCTGGGACGAGAAGAACACCGGCACCAACCTGCCGGCCGAGATCAAGATCAGCGCCGTCGACGGCGACGCCTACAAGTTCCTGTTCATGGCCAAGGGCGGCGGCTCGGCCAACAAGAGCTACCTCTTCCAGGAGACCAAGGCCGTCCTGAACCGCACGGCCCTGCTCGAGTTCCTCGACGACAAGCTCCGCCTCCTCGGCACCTCGGCCTGCCCGCCGTATCACCTGGCCGTGGTCATCGGCGGCACGTCGGCCGAGTTCGCGGTGGAGACCGCCAAGCTCGCCTCCACGCGGTACCTGGACACCCTGCCCACCGAGGGCTCGGCGTCGGGCCACGGCTTCCGGGACCTGGAGATGGAGGCCGAGATCCTGGCGCTCACCCAGGCCTTCGGCATCGGCGCCCAGTTCGGCGGCAAGTACTTCTGCCACGACGTGCGCGTGGTCCGCCTCCCCCGCCACGGCGCCTCGTGCCCCATCGGCATCGCCGTGTCCTGCTCGGCGGATCGCCAGGCGCTGGCCAAGATCACCGCTGAGGGCGTGTTCCTCGAGGAGCTCGAGCGCCACCCGGCCCAGCACCTGCCCGAGGTCACCTCCGACGAGCTCGGCGGCGACGTCGTGGCGGTCGACCTCGACCGGCCCATGGACCAGATCCGCAACCAGCTCGGCCAGCACCCGGTGAAGACGCGCCTGTCGCTCACGGGCACCGTCGTCGTCGCCCGGGACATCGCCCACGCCAAGATCGCCGAGCTGCTCGACGCCGGTGGCGCGATGCCGGCCTACCTCCGCGACCACCCCGTGTACTACGCCGGCCCGGCCAAGACGCCCGAGGGCTACGCGTCGGGCAGCTTCGGGCCCACCACCGCAGGGCGCATGGACTCCTACGTCGAGAAGTTCCAGGCCGCCGGCGGGTCGCTGGTGATGCTGGCCAAGGGCAACCGGTCCCAACAGGTGACCGACGCCTGCAAGGCCCACGGCGGGTTCTACCTCGGCTCCATCGGCGGCCCGGCGGCCCGGCTCGCCCAGGACTGCATCCGCAAGGTCGAGGTGCTCGAGTACCCCGAGCTCGGCATGGAGGCCGTGTGGCGCATCGAGGTCGAGGACTTCCCGGCCTTCATCGTGGTCGACGACAAGGGCAACGACTTCTTCGCCCAGATCACCACCCCGGTGTCGCTCGGCGCCAAGGCCTGACCGCCGCCCGATGGTGCTGGCGATGTCGTTCGTGTGGCCCCCCTGGTGGGGCTTCGTGGTGGCCTTCGTGCTCGTGGTGCTCGGCGGCATCTGCGCCACGAGCTTCGCCGGCCCGAACCTGGCCGCCATCGGCGTCACGCCCGACGATCGCCTCCTCGTCCGTCCGGTCGGACTGGTCCGCCTCTGGGCGCTGAGCACCGGCATCGACGTGCCGATCACCTCCGTGGTCGACGTCGGCGTCCACGAGCGCCGCGGCCTGCTGCGCGGCTGGCGCCTGCCCGGCACCCACCTCCCCGGCGTGATGACCGCCGGCACGTTCCGGGCCCACGGCGAGAAGGACCTCTGGATGGTGGGTCGCACCGACAAGGTCCTGGTGATCGAGCTGCACGACCACCCCTACCGCCACGTGATCGTGCAGGTGGAGGATCCCGAGGCCGCCACCGAGGCCCTGCGGGCGGCGATGAACCGGGAGCGCTGACGCCGCGTCGGGTTGACTTGGGGCCATGGCACCCCACCCCCGCCGCACCCGGATCGGCCTGCTGGCCGCCGTCGCCCTGCTCGCCCTCCTCGTCGGCTGCTCCGCCGATGGATCCGGCGACGGGTCCGGCGACTCGGCCACCCCGACCAGCACCACCCCGTCGACCGCGCCCGACGACGACGACGAGACCACCACGACCACCGAGGCCGACGAGGCCGACGACGGGGACGGGGAAAGCGGCGGCGGGAGCCTGGCGAGGGACGCGTACGTCGAGGCGGTGGCCGACGCCATGCGCGAGGTCGAGGACACCGACTTCCCGATCGACGACGACCAGGCCGACTGCCTGGCCCCGCGGTGGGTCGACGCCATCGGCTACGAGACCCTGCTCGAGGCGGGGGTCACGCCCGAGGTCCTCGGCGGCAGCGAGGACGGCGACACCACCGCCGAGTTCGAGGACGTGGTCGACCGGCCCCGGGCCGAGCGGCTGGTGGACGCGTTCGGCGACTGCGGCATCGACCTCGAGTCCTTCTTCTACGACGGCCTCGCGAGCGACGGCTCCACCACCCCCGACCAGGTCGACTGCATCCGTGATCGCCTGCCCGACGGGTTCATCCGGGAGCTGCTGATCACGAGCATGGACGGCGGCGACGACGCCCTCGACGCCGACCCCGACCTGAGCGGCCAGCTCACCGGGGCGTTCATGGCCTGCCTCGACGAGGGTTGACGGCGCCGACCCGACCGGCATCCCCCGAAAAGGTGGTTGGCCTTCGGCCCCCTCCGTGGTTGGATGGCGCCACCGAGGAAAGGAGGTGATCCCACTGAACGACAGTTCTCTTGGGACTTCGGAGGTGGCTGGCCGCTGATGCGGCGAGCTGGACCGTTCGGCGAATCCCCGCCAGACACCCGCTGGTCCAGGTGACCGGGAGCTCGTCCCGCCCGGTGCAGTGCACACCAGACCGGCGCAACCAGTTGGTAGATGTGAGGGAGGCGTCCCCGGACGCCTCCCTCACGTCGTTCCCTGGAGGTCCCGTGCCCCGGTCGCCCCGCCCCGTCGCCCGATCATCCGCCGCCCGCCTGGCCGCCCTCGCGCTCGTGGTCGCCCTCGTCGGCGCCGCCTGCTCGAACAGCAGCTCGGACCAGCGGTCCGACGAGCCGCCCCGCTCGAGCACCACGACCACCACGACCACCACCACGGCCCCGACCACGACCACGCCACCGGCGTCGATCCCCACCGGCCAGGACTACGTCGACGCCCTGGCCGCCGCCCTCGCCACGGGCGCCTCGGGCGGTCTGCCGGTGGACGCCGAGGCGGCCCGCTGCCTGGCGCCGCGCTGGATCGACGTGTTGGGGGAGGACCGGCTGGTGGCGGCCGGCGTGACCCCGGAGCAGCTGGCGTCGGGCTACGGCGCCGACACCTCGGCCGCGCTCGACGAGCTGATCGACGATGACGCCGCCAAGGCGATGGTGGCGGCCTTCGGCGCCTGCAAGGTCGACGTGGAGCAGGTGTTCATCGACGCCCTCGCCGCCGGACGCACCCTCCCCCAGGAGCAGCAGGACTGCCTGCGCGCCGCCTTCCCCGACGGCTTCGTGGAGCGCGCCCTGGAGCTCGGCCTGTCCCAGGGCGAGGCAGCGGTGGAGGCCGACGTGCAGCTGACCGACACCCTCACGGCCGCAGCGCGCGACTGCACGGGCTGACCGGCCCGGCGGCTCAGGCCAGGGCCACCAGCTCGAGGAAGTCGTCGTGCCAGTGGTCCACGTCGCCGTCGGGCATGAGCAGGGCGCGATCGGGCTCGAGGGCCTCCACGAACTCGGCGTCGTGGCTCACCACGATGAGCGTGCCGCCCCAGCCGGAGAGGGCATCGGCCACGGCCGTGCGCGACGCCGGGTCGAGGTTGTTGGTGGGCTCGTCGAGCAGCAGCACGTTGTGGCGGCCGCCCACGAGCTGGGCCAGGGCCAGCTTGGTCTTCTCGCCGCCCGAGAGCGTGGACGCGTCCTGGAACACCTTGTCGCCCACCAGGCCGAACATGCCGAGCAGGCCGCGCAGCTGGCCGTCGCCCATGCCGCCGGTGGCCTCGCGCATGTGCTCCACGAGGTCGGCGCCCGAGCGGATGCCCTCGTGCTCCTGGGCGTAGTACCCCACCGAGACGTCCTTGCCCCACGAGACCGTGCCCAGCACCGGCTCGGTGATGCCGGCCAGCACGCGCAGCAGGCTGGTCTTGCCGGCGCCGTTGAGGCCCATCACCAGCACGCGGTCGCCCCGGCCGGCGTCGAAGGTGACGTCCTCGAACACGTCGAGGCCGGGGTAGCTCACCGCCAACCCCGAGACCTCGAGGACCGTGCGGGCGCAGTGCGGCGGCTCGGGCAGGCGCAGCTTGAGCGTCTTGCGGGCCACCGACGACTCGGGGCCGCTCGCCTTCAGCCGCTCGATGCGCTTCTCGAGGCTGTGGGCCATGGAGGCCTTGGTGGCCTTGGCGCCGAAGCGATCGATGATGTTCTGCATCCGATCGATCTCCTTGGCCTGCATGGCGATCTGCTTGGCCAGGCGCACCTCGTCGGCCTCGCGGGCGGCCACGTACTGGGAGTAGGTGCCCTTGTACTCGTGCATGGTGCCGGTAGCGGTGTCGCCGCCGCGGTCGAGGTGGATCACGCGGGTGATCGCCTCGTCGAGCAGGTCGAGGTCGTGGCTGATCACCACGAGGGCGCCGCGGTAGGAGCGCAGGAAGTCGAGCATCCAGGTCTTGGCATCGGCGTCGAGGTGGTTGGTGGGCTCGTCGAGCAGCAGCACGTCGGAGCCGGCGAAGAGGATCCGCACCACCTCCGCCCGACGGCGCTGGCCGCCGGAGAGGGCCCCGAGCGGCAGGTCGAGCTTCTCGTCGGCCAGGCCGATGCCGGCGGCCAGGCGGCGCACCTCGCTCTCGGCCGAGTAGCCGCCGTCCATGCGGAAGCGCTCCTCGGCCCGGGTGTAGCGGTCGATGGCGCGCTCGGTGGGGTCGGCCTCCATGGCCACCCGGAGCTTCTCCATGCGATCGAGCTGGTCGTCGAACCCGCGGCCCGAGAGCACGTGGCGCAGGGCGGTGACGTCGTCGGGCACCATGTCGAGCCGGGGGTCCTGGGGCAGGTAGCCGAGGCCGCCCTGGTAGGACACGCTCCCCCGGGACGCCTCGTTGGCCCCGCCGATCACCTTGAGCATCGAGGTCTTGCCGGCGCCGTTGCGGCCCACCAGGCCGACCTTCTCACCGGCGCGCACGGTGAAGGACACGCCGTCGATGAGGGTGACGCCACCCACGTCGACTCGGAGCCCGCTGACCTGCAACACGGCGATCCAGGGTGCCAGAACCGGCACCGTTCCCCACCATCGTCCCGGTAGACAGCAGGGGTGCTGTTCGCCGACGTCGTCGCCACCTCCGCCGCGGTGGGATCCACCTCCTCCCGCCTGGCCAAGGCCGAGGCGCTCGCCCACCTGCTGCGCCGCGCCGATCCGGCCGAGGTGCCCGCCCTCGTGGGCTTCCTCGTGGGTGAGCCGCGCCAGGGGAAGGTGGGCGTGGGATGGCGCTCGGTGTCGGCGGCAGCGGGCGGTCCGCCGGCCGCCGAGCCATCGCTCACGGTGGCCGAGGTCGACGAGGCGCTCACCACGCTGGCCGGGCTCTCGGGGCCCGGATCCGGCACCGCCCGCACCGACCTGCTGGCCGACCTGCTCGGGCGGGCCACCGCGGACGAGGGGGCGTTCCTGGCCCGCCTCTTCGGCGGGGAGGTCCGCCACGGCGCCCTGGCCGGGGTGATGGCCGACTCCGTGGCCAAGGCGGCCGGCGTGCCCGCCACCGTGGTGCGCCGGGCCGTGATGCTGGGCGGCGACCTCGGCGCCAGCGCGGCGGTGGCGCTCACCGAGGGCCGGGCCGGGCTGGAGGCCACCGCCTTGGAGGTGGGCCGACCGGTGCAGCCCATGCTGGCCTCCACCGCCGCCACCGTGTCCGAGGCGGTGGACGCGATCGGCGAGTCCTCGGTGGAGTGGAAGCTCGACGGCATCCGCATCCAGGTGCACCGCGACGGCCCCGACGTCGCCGTCTACACCCGCAACCTCAACGACATCACCGGCCGGCTCCCCGAGGTGGTGGCGGTGGCGCAGGCCCTGCCGGTGGACTCGGTGGTCCTCGACGGCGAGGCGCTGGTGGTCGACGCCACCGGCCGCCCGGTGATGTTCCAGGACACGGCCGCGCGCGTCGGGGCGGAAGGCGACCGAGCCGAGGCGGTGCTCCCCCACTTCTTCGATGTGCTCCACGTCGACGGCCGCGACCTCATCGACCTGCCCCTGGCCGAGCGGCTCGACGAGCTGGAGCGGGTGGCGGGCGGGCACCGCATCCCGGGCACCCGCACGGCAGACGGCGAGGAGGCCGAGGGCGTGCTCGACGCCGCGCTCGACGCCGGCCACGAGGGCGTGGTGGTGAAGGACCTGGCGTCGCCCTACCTGGCCGGGCGGCGGGGCAAGGCGTGGCGCAAGGTGAAGCCGGTGCACACGCTCGACCTCGTGGTGCTGGCGGTCGAGTGGGGCTACGGCCGGCGCACCGGCTGGCTGTCGAACCTGCACCTGGGCGCCCGGGCCGACGACGGCTCGGGGTTCGTGATGGTGGGCAAGACGTTCAAGGGCCTCACCGACGACCTGCTGCGCTGGCAGACCGAGCGGTTCCTCGGGCTGGCCGAGCGCGAGGAGCCGTGGACCGGTCCGCAGACGGGCGTGGTGTGGGTGCGGCCCGAGCAGGTGGTGGAGATCGCCCTCGACGGCGTGCAGCGCTCCACCCGCTACCCCGGCGGCGTGGCCCTGCGATTCGCCCGCGTGCTGCGCTACCGCGAGGACAAGGATGCGGTGGACGCCGACCTGCTGTCGGCCGTCGCCGCCCTGCTCCCCGGCTGAGGTCCCCGTGCCCCCCTTCCCCATCCGCCCCCGCACCGACGCGGACCGCCCGGCCGTGGCCGGCCTGCTGCTGGCCACCCACGAGACCGACGGCTACCCCATCGTCCTGCCGCCCGACCTCGAGGCGTGGGGCGCGGCCGACGACGTGGTCGAGGCGTGGGTGGCGGTGGACGACGCCGACGACGGTGAGGTGGTGGTCGGCCACGCCGTGCTCACCGAGGCCGACGGGGGCGCCGCCACGCCCCAGTGGGAGGCGGCCACCGGGCTCGATCGGAGCGAGCTGGGCGTCGTGCGGCGCCTCGTCGTCCATCGCTCAGCCCAGGGCACCGGCACGGGCGCCGCCCTGCTCGCCACCGCGGTCGACGCCGCCCACCGCCTCGGCCGACGGCCCGTGCTGGACATGTCCGACAACCTCACCAGCGCCGGGGCGCTCTACCGCCGGGCCGGGTTCGTGGAGGTCGGCGCCTACGACCTCCAGCTGCCCGGCCACCTGCTCCACGTCCTCACCTGGGTGGGCCCGCCGCCGGATCGGTAGGTTCGGCCGGGATGAGCGACGGCGCCGCCACCCTCCGCCTGGCCTTCTGGAACACGTGGCTGCTGCGACCCCGCCTCTGGAGGGACGGACCGGTGCTGCCCGGTGGCGCCAAGGTCTTCGCCCCCGACGTGGAGGCGCGGGCTTCGCTGGTGGGCGAGGCGGTGCGGGACCGCTTCGACGTGGTCGCCCTGGCCGAGGTGTTCGAGGCGTCCGAGCAACGAGCGGTGGCGGCGGCGTGGCCGGGCGTGCGGGCCGTGCCCGGGCCCCAGCGACGCGGCATCGGGCGGACCGGCAGCGGGCTGCTCACCCTGGTGGACCCCCGCCGGGCCACCGTCACCCACACCGCCCACCACGCCTACCGGGCCAGGGGCGACCTGCGGGACTCGGACTCCATGGCCTCCAAGGGGGTGGTGCTCACCCGGATCCGCGTGGCCGACCACCTGCCCGAGGTCGACGTGTTCGCCACGCACCTGATCGCCGGCGGCGACCTGATCCCGGCTCCGGGGGCCGACCACACCCACCGCCACCACGGCGCCCGGATGCGCCAGGTCGACGAGCTCGTGGCCTTCGTCGAGGAGCACCACCGGCCCGCCAACGCCGTGCTGGTGGTGGGGGACCTCAACGTGGCCGCCCACGACCCCGACACCCCCGACCCGCAGCACCGCTACGAGGACCTGGCCCTGCGCTTCGGGCGCATCGGCCTGGTCGACCTGTGGGCACAGCACGGCGTCGGCCACGGGCACACCTGCACGTTCACCGAGCCGCACCACATCCCCGTCGACGACGACCACCCCGACCTCGTGGCCGACCACCCCGACCACGACCACACCCACCCCGGCGAGCGCATCGACTACCTGTGGCTGGCCCAGCCGGCCGACGGCGCCGTGGTGGTGCAGGCCGAGCGCCCCCGCCGCTGGGCCTTCCGCGACCGAGGCGTGGTGGGCGGCCCGGCCGGCTCCCTGTCGGACCACCTCGCCCTCTCCACCACCCTCACCCTCCGCCCCGCCTGACCCGCGAGGCGTGAGGCTCTGCGAGGATGCGGGCGTGCGACCCGTGCCGAACCGTGCCCTGCTCCCCCTTCCCGCCCAGCCCGACGGGGTGCCGTGGCCGGAGGCCGAGTGGCCGGAGGCCGATCCGGCCGAGCTCGGCGCCGACGTCGCCCGGCTGACCGACCTGCTCGACGAGCTGGTCGACGGGGACCACCCGGTCTTCGGCCGCACCTACGCCACCGCCGTGGTGGCCAGGGGCCGGCTCGTGGCCGAGCGGTTCGGCGAGCGGGTGGTGCAGGACCTGCGCTCGCTGGGCGACGACCCGCCGTACGAACCGCTCGACGGCTCCAGCGAGCTGCTGTCGTGGTCGATGGCCAAGAGCATCACGAGCCTGGCCGTGGGCATCGCCGCGACCGACGGCGCGCTCGACGCCGGCGACCCGGTGCCCGAACCGCAGTGGGCCGATCCCGCCGACCCCCGCCACGCCATCACCTGGCACGACCTGCTCACCATGCGCCCCGGCCTGGCCTGGACCGAGGAGTACCACGACTTCAGCGGCGACGCCCTGCCCGACGTGATCACGATGCTCTTCGGCGAGGGCGCCACCGACATGGGCGCCTATGCCGCGTCGATGCCCCTGGTGGCCGAGCCGGGCTCGCCCGAGGCGTTCGTCTACTCGTCTGGCACCACCAACATCATCGCCGCCAACCTCCAGCGGGTCCTCGGCCTGGATGCCGCCGGGATGGACGCGTTCCTCCGGGAGCGGATCTTCGACGCGATCGGGTTCACCTCGTTCCGCGCCGACTACGACCCGGCCGGCACGTTCGTCGGGTCGTCGTACGTGTGGGCCAACCTGCGCGACTGGTGCCGCTTCGGCCTGCTGTTCGCCCGCGGCGGCACGTGGGACGGCCGAAAGATCGTGCCCGCCGAGTGGATCGACGACGCCCGCACCGGCCGCTCCTGGGACGAGGAGATCCTCCACGGCGCCCAGTGGTGGACGTGGGACCAGGACCAGATGCCCTTCGGCGCCCACGGGTTCGAGGGCCAGCGGATCATCGCCTTCCCGACGCGCGACGTGGTCGTGCTGCGCTTCGGCAAGACCGGCCCCACCAACACGACCGCGCTCAACGCCCACCTCACCGCGGTGGCCGGCTGCTTCCCCGAGTTGTGAAGGTTCGCATCGGGTTCGGCCTCGGCACCCACACGCCGAGCAACGACGCCGCCCGCTTCGGCGAGGTGGTCGACGCCCTCGAGGAGCTGCGGTTCGATTCGCTGTGGCTCTCCGAGCGGCTCACCGGCGACGCCCCCGACCCGCTCGTGGCGCTCGGCTTCGCCGCCGGCCGCACCCGCAAGCTCAAGCTGGGCACGAGCGTGCTGGTGCTGCCCGGCCGCAACCCGGTGGTGCTGGCCAAGGAGATGGCGAGCCTGGACCGGCTGTCAGGCGGCCGGTTCCTTCCCGCCGTGGGACTGGGCGCGCCCACCCCGGTGGAGCACGGCGCGTTCGGCGTCGACCGCAAGGAGCGAGCCCCGTGGTTCGACGAGGCGATCGGGCTGATGCGCCGCCTCTGGACCGAGGACCAGGTCACCCACCACGGCGAGCGCTTCCACGTCGACGACCTCACGCTCCGGCCCCGGCCCGTGCAGCAGCCCATCGAGGTGTGGCTGGGCGGCCAGGCACCGAGCGAGCTGCGTCGGGTCGGCCGGTTGGGCGACGGGTGGCTGCCGTCGTTCGCCACCGTCGACGACGTGGCCGCCGGCTGGGAGCTCGTGACCGAGACCGCCGCTGCCCACGGCCGCTCCATCGACCCCGAGCACCTCGGCGTGCTGGTGGCCTACAGCCGCACCGAGGTGCCCGATCGGGTGCGCTCGCTGCTCGCCCACCGCCGCCCCGACCTCGACCCCGCCGACGTCGTCCCCGTCGGCCTCGACGCCGTGCGCGCTCGCATCGAGGCGTTCATCGCCGTCGGCGCCTCCAAGTTCGTGGTCCTCCCCTTCGACGAACCCGCCGACTGGACCGCCGAGCTCGAGTCCGTCCAGCAGGCCCTCGGCGACCTCCAGACCTGATCGACACGAGCTGCTCGCGCGGAGCGTTCCGGCTGCGAGCCCCTAGGTGGGCGCCACCCGGAGATCCCTCCACCGCCAGGCGGCCCCATCGACGAGGAGTTCCGGATCGCCGGTCCACAGCTCAGCGTCGTGGACGACCGCCAAGGACGCAGCGAACGCATCGGCGTAGGACATCGGCTGGTCCGCCTTGATGCGTGCCGCATCGAGCACGAGCCGCTCATCGGGGAGCCGCGCCTCGACGATGTCTCGCAGGTCTCGAACCGTTGCTGATGCAGGTCCCTCGCCGACCAGCCGCCGGAGCACGTAGTGGATCTCACCGAGGTTGATCCAAGACATGAGGGGGCGTTCGTCGGACAGCAATCGCTCGACGGCGACGGCTGCCGGTCCTTCGTCTTCCAGGTACCGCAGCACCGCCCAGGAGTCGAGGACGACGCTCAACGAGCGTCCTCGCGATCCCGATCTCGCGCCCGCTCACAAGCCAGCTCGTCGACGAGGAGCGCCCCGCGGAACCTGCCTCGGAGTCCTTCTCCACGTCGTGCGGGCCGGAGCGCCACGTGGTCGCCGTCGCGCCAGAAGCTGATCTCGTCACCTGGTTCGATGCCGAGCTCATCTCGTAGCTCCTTGGGGATCACCACCTGTCCCTTGGTACCGACACGATGGGTCATACCGACAAGTATGACTCTGTGACCGTGCGTTGGCAACGGCCCTCTGGAGAGCCAGGTCTAGGACCGGGGACGCCGAGGTGCTTCACTTCGGCAGGTGGACGTTCACGGCACGAGGTTCGCCGAAGGCATCCGCGGGTTGCCCCGGTCGAGGCGGGGGCTCTGGGCGGCGTTGGTCATCTACGTCGGCGGCATGGTCGGCATGGTTCTGGGCGCGGGGGTCCGGGGCCTGCTCGAGTCGTCTGGCATCTCGTGGGCGGGAACCGAGGGGAACGGCGACACGGTGTGGTTCCTCTGCGGAGGCCTTGTCGGCGTGGCTGCGGGAGCGTGGTTGGCGATCGCCTGCGTCCGGTCACACCGGCCTCCGAACTGACCGAGATCAGCTGCCTTCCTCACCACATCCCCCTAGGGTCCCGCTGATGTCCGACATCCCGGCCGACGAGGTCCTCGATCCACTGGGCGCGTTTCGGCTCGACGGGCGGGTCGCCATCGTCACGGGGGCGTCGGCGGGGTTGGGGCGGCGGTTCGCCCGGGTGCTGCACGGGGTCGGCGCCACGGTGGTGGTGGCGGCCCGGCGCGAGGACCGGCTGCAGGAGCTGGCCGACGAGCTGGGCGAGCGGATCGTGCCCGTGGCCACCGACCTCACCGACCGCGACGCCCGCCGGCACCTCGTCGACCGAGCGGTGGAAGCAGGCGACGGCCGGCTCGACGTGCTGGTCAACAACGCCGGCACCACCGTCGTGGGTCCCGCCGAGCACGAGGACCTCGACGACTTCGAACGGGTCGTGGCCGTGAACCTCACCGCCACCTTCCACCTGTGCCAGCTCGCGTTCGACCCCATGGTGGGGAGTGGCGGCGGTGCCATCGTCAACGTCGCCTCGATCCTCGGGATGGTGGCCGGCACGCCGGTGAAGCAGGCCTCGTACTGCGCCTCCAAGGGCGGCGTGGTCAACCTCACCCGCGAGCTCGGCGTGCAGTGGGCCCGCAAGGGCGTACGGGTCAACGCCATCGCCCCCGGCTGGTTCCCGAGCGAGATGACCGCCGACATGTGGGGCGACGAGGCCTCCGAGGCCTACGTCCGCAGGGGCGCCCCCATCGGCCGCGCCGGCGCCGAGCACGAGCTCGACGGCACCCTGCTCCTCCTGGCGTCCGACGCCGGCTCCTACCTCGTCGGCCAGACCATCCCCGTCGACGGCGGCTGGACCGCCATCTGATCAGCTGGCCGCGCAGCCGGCCCGGTCAGGCCGTGACCTTGGTGAGGTCGTTGGCCATGACGACCTCGCCGGTGAAGGTCTTGGCGGCGATCTCGATCCACTCGTGCGCGGTGCCGGGCGCCGGGGCGGGCACGGGGTGGGTGATGACCAGGGTCTTCACGCCGGCGCGCTGCGCGGTATCGGCGGCCTGCTCGATGGTGGAGTGGTAGTCGATCGTGTCGAGGAAGCGCTGCATCGGCACAGCCCGCACGAGCTCCTCGCGCAACACGGTCTGCACGTAGACGTCGGCGCCGGCGCAGAGCTCGTCGAGTCCGGCGCAGGGCACGCCGTCGCCGCCGATCACCACGACCTTTCCCTCGTGCTCGATCCGGAACCCGAGCGTGGGCTCCACGGGCCGGTGGTCGGTGGCGGCGGCCACGATGCGAACCCCGCCCGCGTCGTGCACGACGCCGCCGGCCACCTCGGTCACCGTGTTCTGCGGACCCTGGGTCATGTCCTCGTGGTGGGCGATGCGGTAGCTGATGTCGGGGGCGAGCATCGCCATGATGGCGTCGACCACCGCGGCGGTGCCCACCGGACCGACGATCGGCAGCGGGTTCGGCGCGGGGCTCATCACCCAACGGCTGGTGACCACGTCGTTGAGGTCGGTGATGTGGTCGCTGTGGAGGTGGGTGAGGAAGACGGTGGTGAGCATGGGCGCCACCACCCCGGCCGCGGTGAGCCGCATGCCCAGGCCCCGGCCGGCATCGAACAGGAAGGTCTGGCCGCCGGCCTGCACGAGTGTGGACGGACCGGCGCGATCGGGCGACGGCAGCGGGCTGCCCGTGCCGAGCAGGGTCACGTCGATGGTCATGGCAGCCTCCCGCAGATCCGAACTAGTGACACTTACTATGCCACAAGTTCGCCGACAACGCCGGGGGTGCTCAGAGCAGCGAGCGCAGCAGGTCCCTCGTGGCGGTGGCCACGGCCGGGTCGCGGGAGAACTCCACGGCCACGAAGTCGGTGGCGCCGCCGTCGCGCAACCGCTCGATGCCGGCCCGCACCTCGGACTCGGTGCCGATCAGGGCCACGTCCTCGGGCCCGGCGGCCCCCTCGCGATCGAGCATCGCCCGATACGACGGGAGGATGCCGTAGATCGAGAACACCTTGGCCGCCTGCGCCTTCACGGCGGCGGCGTCGTCGGTGACCGCCACCGGGAGGGCCGACACCACCCGCGGCTCGCCCGTGCCGGCCGCCGCGGCCGCCTCGGTGATGGTGGGCACGATGTGCTCGGCGATGGTGCGCGGGCCCGTCATCCAGGTGATCGTCCCCGACGTCTGCTCCCCCGCCAGCGCCAGCATCTTCGGGCCCAGAGCGGCCACCAGGACCGGCACCGGCCCGGCACCCGGCACGGCGAGGGCGGCGTGCGCCGAGAGCGTCTCGCCGGTGACGTCGGCCGCCTCGCCGGCGAGCAGCGGCACCAGGGCGGCCAGGTACTCGCGCAGGTGACGCACCGGCTTGGCGTAGGAGTAGCCGAGCATGTCCTCCACCACGAGGCGGTGCGACAGGCCGATCCCCAACGTGAACCGGCCGCCGCTCGCCACCGACGCGGTGAGCGCCTGGCCGGCGAGGGCCACCGGGTGGCGCGGGAAGGTGGGCACCACGGCGGTGCCGAGCTCGATGCGGGGCACCACGTGCCCGATGAGGGTCTGGGTGCCGATGGCGTCGAGCGAGAAGATCTGGGGCAGCCAGAAGCTGTCGAAGCCCTGGGCCTCGGCCGTGCGGGCCAGCTCGATCACCTCGGCGAGGTCGTCCTGGCCGGCGAAGATCCCGATGCGCATGCGTGGTGCTCCTGGTTGGGTGGTGGTCAGCCGGTGTAGCGCGGCGAGCCCGACACCGGGGTGGCTCCCGGGGCCGGCGCCACGGGCGGCTCGGCCGGGGTGACGGGTGGCTCCGCGGTCGACGGGAACGTCGGCAGCTCGCCCACGGCGATGCGGTAGCTCTGCGACGTGGTGGCCACGGCATCCTCGTCGAAGGTGTCGATGATCCGCAGGTCGACGGTGGCCTCGGTGGGGGTGAACGTGACGAGCCCGTAGCCCTGGTTGAGCAGGTCGATGTGGTCGACGTGGGGGTTCACGGCGAGGAAGGCCGACTCGAGCCCGTGGATGGCCGCCTCCGCCTCGTCCTTCGGGAGGTCCGGGAAGTACTGCGAGCGCGGGTCGGGGTCGGCGGTGAGGGATCCGCACACGAACTCCTTGGCCACCACCGGCGAGCCCTCGAGGTCGTCGTAGTCGGGGCGCAGCGGCGACACGAAGTAGATGTGCGTGTGGCCCGAGGTCACCACCACGTTGGAAACCTCGTGGTCGGCGAGGTGGTCCATCAGCTCGCGCCGCTCGGCCCAGTAGCCGTCCCACTGCTCGGTGGAGAGGTACTTCCCGCCGTTCTCGTGGAACCCGGCCGGGGGGTTCGCCCGCACCTCGGGCGTGTCGTAGTCCTCCAGGCGCAGCGCCACGAACGGGTAGCCGTGGCCGATGTGGCGCCAGGTGAAGTCGCCGCTCGTGATCCGCTCCTTGAACCAGGCCTTCTGCTCGGCGCCGAGGCAGGTGCGGTCGGGGTCGAAGATGGCGGCGCCGCTCGCCAGCGCGGTGTCGGTGGTGGGGAGGAGCGTGGTGGGGTCGTTGCTGTCGATGGCCTCGTCCCGGTGGGACCGCACGTCGAGCATCGTGAAGTCGACGAGGCGCCCCCACTCGAAGGCCCGGTGCACCCGGTCCGAGCCGTCGGCCGGCCGCACCACGGGCATCATCTCGAACCACGCCTGGCGGGCGGCGGCGAAGCGCACCGGCTCCATGGTCCGGTCGATGCCGTTCACGAACTCGCCGTCGTCCCACATCACCACCATCGGGTAGCGGGCGTGGAGCTCCTGCAGGTACGGATTGGCCTTGAAGCGGCGGTAGACGCCCCGGTAGTCGTCGATGGTGATGGTGCCGTCGTCGGACACGTACACGTAGTCGCCGTAGTGGACCACGAAGTCGAGGTCCTCGGCGGCCATGGCCGCATGGGCCACGTAGTAGCTGGCCGTGGTCTGCTGGCAGGACGAGAAGGTGAAGCGCAGCCGGTCGGGCGACGATCCGGGCGCCGGCGCCGTGCGCAGCCGCCCCGTGCGGCTCACGTTCGTGCCGGCGGTGAAGCGGTAGTGGAACCACCCGTCGGAGGGCAGCCCGGAGACCACGGCGTGGATGGTGTGGCCGCCTGCCGCGGTGGCGGTCTCGGTGCCGGAGGCGAGCACCGTGGTGAACGCCTCGTCGGCGGCCACCTCCCACCGCACGGCCACGCCGGCACCGGAGTCCGACGCCGGGTCGACGCTGGTCCAGATCACCGTGCCGTCCGGGAGCGGGTCGCCCGACGCGATGCCGAGCGGGAACGCCGGATCGACCGGCGGCGCCGCCGCACCGAGCGCCGGACGGGCGAACCACCGCGGGTTGAGCGCCGCGGCGGCGCCGGCCCCGAGCAGGGCCAGGAACATCCGCCGGTTCAGGCTCATCGCGTGGTCAGGCGGCATGGAACGTCCTCCCCGGTTGGTCGGCGGCCAGTGTGCCACCGCGCCGACGTGCGGTCGGTCGTGGTCGCCGCGAGTTCAGGCGCCCGTCACCGGGCGTCGTCCTAGGGTGGCCCGCGCCAGCGACCGCACCGCACCCCGGGAGGGCCCATGAAGGTCCCGTTGACCATCTCCGACTTCTTGGACCGGGCCACGACCGTGTACCCGGAGCGGGTGGCGTTCGTGGACGAGCCCGACCAGCCGGCGCCGTCGTGGGGCTCGATCACCTACGCCGAGGTGGGTCGCCGGGCCCGCGCGCAGGCCGCGGCGCTCGATCGCCTCGGCGTGGGCCAGGGCGAGCGGGTGGCGGTGGTGTCGCACAACTCGGCCCGCTTGCTCACGTCGTTCTTCGGCGTCAGCGGGTCGGGCCGGATCCTCGTACCGGTCAACTTCCGCCTGGCCGCCGAGGAGGTGCGCTACATCGTGGAGCACTCGGGCGCGTCGGTGCTGCTGGTGGATCCCGAGCTCGAGGACGCCCTCGGCGACGTGGGGGCCGCCCACCGGTTCACGATCGGCACCGAGTCCGACGCCGCCCTGTTCGGCCTCGACGGCTCGCTCGACGGTGTGGAGCCCGAGCCGTGGGAGCCCGACGAGGACGCCACCGCGGTCATCAACTACACGAGCGGCACCACGGCTCGGCCCAAGGGCGTGGAGCAGACGCACCGGTCCCTGTGGCTCAACGCCTCCACGTTCGGGTGGCAGGCCGGGGTGAGCGACCGCGACGTCTACCTGCACACGCTGCCCATGTTCCACTGCAACGGCTGGGGCATGCCCTACGCCACCACCGGCATGGGCGTGCGCCAGGTGGTGCTGCGCAAGGTCGACGGCGCCGAGATCCTGCGCCGGGTCCACGAGCAGGGCGTCACCTTCATGTGCGGCGCGCCCGCCGTGGTCAACATGATCCTCGACGCCGCCGCAACCTGGGACGGGCCGATCCCCGGCGCCGGTCGCACGCGCATCGTGGTGGCCGGCGCGCCGCCGCCCACCCGCACGATCGAACGGGTGGAGACCGAGCTCGGCTGGGAGTTCATCCAGATCTACGGGCTCACCGAGACGGCACCGCTGCTCACCATGAACCGCGGGCGCGAGGAGTGGGACGACCTCACCCCGGCCGAGCGGGCCGCTCGCTTCGGCCGGGCCGGCGCGCCGGCGCTCGGCATCAAGGTGGCCGTCGACGCGCAGGGCGAGATCCTCGCCCGGGGCAACCACGTGCTGCGCGGCTACTGGGAGCAGCCCGAGGCCACCGCCGACGCCATCGTCGACGGCTGGTTCCACACCGGCGACGGCGGCTCGATCGACGACGAGGGCTACCTCACCATCTCGGACCGCAAGAAGGACGTGATCATCTCCGGCGGCGAGAACGTGTCGTCGATCGAGACCGAGGACGCCCTCTTCAGCCACCCCGCCGTGGCCGAGGTGGCGGTGATCGGCGTGCCCGACGAGAAGTGGGGCGAGCTGATCCTCGCCCTCGTGGTGCTCGCCCCCGGCGAGGAGGTCACCGAGGACGAGCTGCGCGACCACTGCCGCACCAAGCTCGCCGGCTACAAGGTGCCCAAGCGCATCGAGTTCCGCGCCGAGCTGGCCCGCACCGCCACCGGCAAGCTCCAGAAGTTCAAGCTCCGCGCGCCCTACTGGGAGGGCCACGAGCGCCAGGTGAACTGACCGGCGGCGGACCAAGGCCGGACGCGGCTCCGGCCGATCGCGGCGCCCTCCCCCTTGGGGGCTGCCAGGCGATCGGCCGGAAGCCGTACGGCCAGCGAATGCACCTCACCGGTCGTGACGCCCGTCACCGTAGCGCCACCGGCGCGTCAGACTCCAGCCACGGGTACCGTCGGCATCCATGCGCTTCGGGATCAGCTTCGCCAACACCGGACCCCTCGCCCAGGGCCCCACCGCCGCCGCGTGCATGCAGGCGGTGGAGGCCGCCGGGTTCGACTCGGTGTGGACCGTGGAGCACGTGCTCGTGCCCGCCGACTACCAGAGCACCTACCCCTACGCCCGCAGCGGCAAGATGCCCGGCGGCGAGACCGTGGCCATCCCCGACCCGCTCGTGTGGCTCGCCTACGTGGCCGCCGTCACCGAGCGCCTCCTCCTCGGCACCGGGATCCTGATCCTCCCCCAGCGCAACCCGGCCGTCGTCGCCAAGGAGGTGGCCAGCCTGGACCAGCTCTCGGGCGGGCGGGTGCGGCTCGGCATCGGCGTGGGCTGGCTCGAGGAGGAGTTCGACGCCTTGGGCGTGCCCTTCGCCGGGCGCGGCGCTCGGACCGACGCCTACGTGGCCGCCATGCGGGCGCTGTGGAGCGGCGAGGAGGTCACCCTCGACGACGGCTACCAGCGCTGGGAGCGCGCCGTCTCGCTGCCCACGCCGGTGGCCGGCTCGGTGCCGGTGATCGTGGGTGGCCACAGCGAGGCCGCCGCTCGTCGAGCCGGGCGCATCGGCGATGGGTTCTTCCCGGGCAAGGGCAGCCCGGCCGACCTCGCCCGCCTCATCGGCGTGATGCGCTCGGCTGCCGAGGAGGCGGGTCGCGACCCCGATGCCATCGAGATCACCGCCGGGTCGGCCGGGGTGATGGGTCCCGACCCCCTCGGCGCGGTGGAGGAGATGGCCGCCCTCGGCGTGAGCCGGCTCATCATCGCCCCGCTCGCGTGGGACGCCGCCTCGGCGCCCGACGCCTACGGCGCCTTCGGCGAGTCGGTGATCTCGAAGGCGTGATCTCGTGAGCTACGAGCGGTAGACGGTGATCACGTCGCCGGTGTTCACCAGCGCCGGGAAGTACTCGGCGATCGACATGGGGATGCGGACGCAACCGTGGCTGGCCGGGTGGCCGGGCACCGAGTTGGCGCCGTGCACCGCGATGCCGCCGTTGAAGTAGACGGGGTTGTAGAGCCGACCGAGCGGGGCGTCGCGCCAGCCCGAGACCCGACGACCGAACTTGTAGGTGCCCTCGGGCGTGACCGCGTTGCCGCAGTTGCGGCCCTGGTCGGTCTCCTCGCAGTACGGGATCTGGCTGCCGGTGGACACGTGGGTGATCAGCACGGGGGCGCCGTCTCGGAACACCATCATCACCTGGCGGGTGAGGTCCACCTCGGTGTGGGTGGGCCCCAGCTCGGGCCGGAACATCGGCTGTGGGGAGCGGGCGAGGATGAGGGCCTCGAGGTCGGGGCCGACGATGCCGTCCTGGGGCATGCCGTGCAGGCCCTGGTAGGCCCAGACCGCCATGCGGACCTTGGCGCCGAACTTCCCGTCGAGCTCGCCCGGGTCGTAGTGCTGGTCCTTCAGGGCCTGCTGGATCGCCAGGGTGCGCTTGCCCTTGCTGCCACCCTGCAGCGGACCGGGGGGTTCGGTCTGCTCGGTGGCGGGCAGGGTGGTGGTGGTCGTGGTCGACGTGGTGGTGGTGCTGGTGCTCGTGGAGGTTGAGGTCGACGTCGAGGTGGAGGTCGACGTCGAGGTCGAGGTCGAGGTCGAGGTGCTCGACGTGGTGGCCTCGGGCGCGGCGGCGTGGTCGCTGGAACCGCTCGAGCACCCGCTGGCCAGGACGGCCACCAGGGCGAGCGAAGCGGCGAGGCCGCGGCGACGGAGGCGGAGAGACAACACGGAGCGTCAAGTCTCGCGCACGGCCGGTCGCAGATCGCGGTCGGGGTGACCGCTTCGGGCTCGGGCCCCCCGGTACGGTTGGCCCAGGTGACCGAGGCGAGCGATCCCCCCTCCCCCGACGTTCCCGCGGCCGTCGGGCCCGGCTCGGGACCGGCCGAGGTGCCGGTGGCTCTCGTCGTCGCGGCCCGCAAGGGGGACCCGGCGGCCTTCGCCCAGCTGCTCGAGCACTGGGACCGGCACCTGCGGGCGTTCGTCCATCACACGCTGGGTGGCGACGGTGCCACCGAGCGCGTGCTCGCTGCCGCCTACCTCCGGGCCTACCGGGCGCTCCCCCGCTACACCGGGGAGCTGAAGCCGGGGCTCTGGCTGCACCGGATCGCGTACCTCGCCGCACTCGACGACCTCCGCCGGGGCAACCGGGATCCGCTGCGGCGGCCCGGTGCTCGCCCCGACGACGGCCGCTCGGACCCGCCGGCAGACGGCGCCGACACCGCCGCGGTGCTCGCCCGCCTCGCCCCCGACCAGCGCGCCCTGGCGGTGATGGTCGACCTCGAGCGATACCGGCTGACCACGGTGTCGGTCGCGTTCGACACGCCACCAGCGGTGGCCGGCGCTCGGCTCGGCGCCGCCCGCCGGGCGCTCGTGGCCGGCGCCGCCGTGGACCAGGGCGGCCCGGAGGCCCTGGTGCCGGCGCGGCCCAAGGTGGTGGCCGTGGTGCCCGACGCACCCGTGGACCTCGAGGTGCTCCCGACGCCACCGGGCGAGGTCCCCGATCCGCCCGCCCCCACCTGGGTGCCCACGGCCGGCCCGCCGAGCGACGAGGAGTCGGTCCGGCTCGTGGAGCCGTCGGACGACGGGCCGGTCGAGGACGGGCCGGTCGACGACGGGCCGGTCGACGACGGGTCGGTCGACGACGGGTCGGTCGACGACGGATCGGTCGACGACGACGAGGTGCCCGCTCCCGCTGCCGACCGGTCCGACGAGCTGGGGTACCGGGTGCACCTCGCCCTGGCGGAGCTGCCCGTGCCACCGGCGTCGCCCACGTTCTGGGCCGACCTCGGGCGCCGGCTCCTCGCCGAGCGCGCCCAGCCGGCCGCGCCCACGCCCGATCCGGTCGCGCGCCTGGCCCGACACCCAGCCGAGCCCGGCTTCCAACCCGACCACGCGGTGAGCGACACGGTGTCGGTGATGGCCGACCAGGCCGAGCGCACCCGGCCCCGCCGGGACTGGCGCCGTCCGCTCCTCGTGGCCGCCGTCGTCCTGGTGGTGGCCGCCGTGGTGGGCGCTGCAGTGCGGTACGGCACGAGCGAGCGCCCGCCCGACGGCTCGGTGCCGGCCACCCAGGTCGCCGACGCCCTCACCGCCGCGCTGGCGGGCAACGAGCTGCTGTCGGTGTCGGCCACCGTCGACGAGCCGGGCGGGGTGTCCACGCCCTATGCGATCACGCTCGACGAAGGCGGCTCGTGGTCGATCAGCCGGTCCGACACGATCGACCTCGTGACCTACGACGCGTCGAGCGGCATCGTCCGCACGGTGACCGCCCAGCCCGGCGACGGCGCCACCCCCGTGGTCGAGGCCACCATCGCCGCCGGGCTCGCCGCCGGCCCGCCAGACCCCGGCCCCGTCGCACCCACGGTGCTGGCCGACCTCCAGCGGGTGGGGGTGCTCGTGCGGTCCGATCCCGATCGGCGAGCCGCTCCCACCTCCAGCGGCGACGAGGCCACCTGGACCATCACCCGCGACGTCGACGCCACCGGCTCCACCCCCGCCGCTCGCTGGTCGGTGGAGGTCCGACGCTCGGACGGCTTCCCGGTCAGCATCGAGGTGCGCGCCGATGGCGACCTCGTGCGCCGCACCCGGTTCCGCAGCTGGACCCCGGGGGCCAGTGCGCCGGCCGGCACCTTCGATCCGCCCGTGCCCGACGGCGTGAGCCCGTCGCTCACCACCGCCGGGTTCGTGACCACCGACCTCGACGGCGTCGCCACCCTGGGCCGGGGCGACGCCACCACACCGGAGTGGCTCCCGGAGGGCTTCGAGCTCGCCACGGTGGCCGTCCGCTCCACCGCCCCGGAGGGCACCACGAGCACGCGGGGCGGCGCCAACCCGCCCGACGTCGACGTGGTGTCGCTCGGCTTCCAGCGCGGGCCGGAGCGGATCGTGGTCAGCACCCGCGCCTCGGGCGGGCGCTCCCGTGCCTGGCAGGACCCGTTCGCCTCCGACGCCGACTCGTCGGCCCCCATTGCCGACACCCGCACGCTCGGCGACGGCCGGTTCAACGGGCTCGAGGTGGTCTTCTCCACCGACGGGTTCGGTCGGGCGCAGCTGTGGGGCGTGACCACCGAGACCGTCCTGACGGTGTCCGGCGACCTCACCGAGGACGAGGCGATCCGCGTCGCATCGTCCCTCCGCGGCTGACCGTCAGCTCGGTCTCTCTCCCCCCGGCTGTGCCCTTGGGCGTGCGCGTCTGGTTCAGGTGGTGTCGGTGGGGTGGGGTCGGTTGCGGAGCGGCAGGCGGGGGAGGCTGCCGTCGGGTCT
>JAHBSN010000129.1 GCA_019639095.1 Actinomycetota bacterium | reverse complement strand
ACGGGGCGTCGTGGACCTTCGTGGTGTGGGGCGTGCTGCACGGAGCCTTCCTGGTGGTGCACCACGCCCGCGCCGCCCGGGCGCCCGACCGACCGCCGGGCCTGGCCCGCCGGCTCCTCCAGGTGCTGGTCACGTTCCACCTCGTGGTGCTCGCGTGGGTCTTCTTCCGGGCCGAGGACCTGGCCCAGGCCCTGCGCTACCTGGAGGGCATCGCCTCCCTCCGCGGCGGCGCCGTGGCCTGGTCGCTCGCCGCCCAGGTGGCGATCAGCGCCGCCGTGGCCCTCTCGGTCGACGTCCTGCAGCGCCGGACCGGGCGCGAGGACTTCGCGAGCGGGTGGGCCGTGCCCGTGCGGGGCGCCCTGGCCGGGGCGGCCGCGTTCGCTATCGTCGTCTTCAGCGGAGGACCGGGTGCGCCGTTCATCTACTTCCAGTTCTGAGCACGTGGTCGGCTCGCGCTGGCGCGCCGGGCTCCGGCGGTCGGGGCCCACCGTCGCGGTGGCGCTGGCCGTGCTCGCAATGCTGCTGATCGCGGGCGAGCTGGCCGCCCGGGCGCTCGGGCCCTTCCCCGCCGATCGGACCTGGCCCGACCTCGAGGCGCAGGCCAAGGCCGAGCACGCCGCCGCGGTGGCCGCATCCGGCGAGCGCGAGCAGATCGTGTTCGCCGGCTCGTCGATCGCCGACGCGGCCTTCGACCCCGCCGTGGTGGTGGCCGGCACGCCGCAGGTGACCGCCTACAGCTACGCCCAGGAGGGCTCGGCCGCGGCCACCGCCGCCGACTTCCTCGAGGCGGTGGTCCTCCCCCGGGTGCACCCCGACCTGGTGGTGCTCGGCCTCACGCCGAACGAGGTCAACAACGGCGGCCGCCGCCAGCGCGAGCTCGAGGAGCTCCAGCGGGACTCGCGCGGCTTCCGCGTGGCGGCGGGCACCCCCACGGTGGCCGACCGCATCGACACCGAGCTCACGTCCCGCTCGGCGCTGCTCGCGCATCGGGAGGTGCTGCGCAACCCGTACCGCATCGCCACCAAGCGCGGGACCACCACCACCTCGCCGTGGAACGACCCCGAGACGGGGGCGCTGCTGCGCCACCGCGACCTCACCTACGAACCGCCGCCGCCGGCCACCGGCGACCGCCTCGCCCGCCAGGACGCCGTGTGGGGCGACTTCTCGGTCGGCGGCCACCAGCTCGACGCCGTGCGGCGCCTGGCCCGGCGCGCCGGCGAGGACGGGGCCGCCGTGGTCGTGGTGGAGCTGCCCGTGTTCCGGCCCGGGTTCCTGGCCCAGATCCCCGACGGGCAGGACCTGCTCGACCGGACCCATCGGGCGCTCGTGGTGCTCGAGGACGAGGGGTGCGTGGTGCGCCTCGACCTGCGCGACCAGCTCCAGGACGAGCGCTACTGGTCCGATCCGGTGCACGTCAACGGCGCCGGGACCGAGGCCATCAGCGAGGCGGTGGGCGCCTGGCTGGCCGATCTGGCCGCCGATCCGGCCACCTGCTGACCTCGCGCCGGCGGCGCGAAGTCCTTGACCTGGCGCGCGGGCCGGTTTACCGTCCTCCCAACTGGTTGGCCCCGACCCGGTGACCTGGTCCCCGGGTTGGCAACGCGTTCGCGATCCCTCTAGGATCACCCGTTGCCGCGGTGTCGACTGTCGTCCTTCAGAAATGGTTGATCGAAGTGACGCGCCCCGCCCCGGCTGTGCCGCGTGATCAACCACTGCTGAGGAGTCGTCCTTGTCCTCCCTGCCCACCATCCGGGATCGCTACTCGTTCGCGAACCTCGACGAAGCCCTTCCGCTGCCCGACCTGATCGCGATCCAGCGAGAGTCGTTCGACTGGTTCCTCGACCAGGGCCTGGCCGACACCTTCCGGGACATCTCCCCGATCAAGGACTTCACCGAGACGCTCCAGCTCGAGCTGGAGTTCGACCCCGACGACGAGGACCTCCGTCCCAGCCCCAAGTTCTCCGTGGAGGAGTGCAAGGAGCGGGACATGACCTACTCGGCCCCGATCTTCGTGCGGGCCCGGTTCATCAACGCCAACACGGGTGAGATCAAGGAGCAGACGGTCTTCATGGGGGACTTCCCCAAGATGACCGAGAAGGGCACCTTCGTCATCAACGGCACCGAGCGCGTCGTGGTGTCGCAGCTCGTGCGCTCCCCGGGCGTGATCTTCCAGCCCGGCGAGCGGTTCCGCCTCCGGAACCTGGCCAAGCACCAGCTCGTCACCGGCACCATCCACCCCTACCGCGGCGAGTGGATCGAGTTCGACGTCGAGCAGAAGCCCGGCAAGGACGTCACCGCCGGCACGCGCGTCGCCCGCAAGCGCCGGCTCGGCATCTTCGTGCTGCTCCGCGCCCTCGGCTACGACGAGGAGAACGCCCCCGGCTTCCTCGACGCCTTCGTGCGCCACTTCGACTTCCTCGAGGGCCAGTGGGAGAAGGAGCGCGACGCCGCCACCACCCAGGACGAGGCCCTGGTGGAGATCTACAAGCGGGCCCGCCCCGGCGAGCCCCCGTCGGTCGAGTCGGCCAAGGCCTACTTCCGCAACGCCTTCTTCGAGTCGCGCCGCTACGACCTCAGCCGGGTCGGCCGCTACAAGCTCGACCGCAAGCTCGGTGGCGAGATCGACAAGATCGCCGAGCTCTTCCCGATGCTCGACCTCGACCGCCCCGAGCCCGGCCAGCCCGTGCTCAGCCGCTGCGAGGTCCTCGCCTCGATGACCTACCTCCTGCACCTGGTGCAGGCCACGCCGGGCTACCGCCTCGACGACCAGGACCACTTCGCCAACCGCCGCATCCGCTCGGTGGGCGAGCTCATCCAGAACCAGGTGCGCATCGGCCTGTCGCGCATGGAGCGGGTGGTGCGCGAGCGCATGACCACCCAGGACGTGGAGGCCATCACCCCGCAGACCCTGATCAACATCCGCCCCGTGGTGGCGGCGATCAAGGAGTTCTTCGGCACCTCGCAGCTGTCGCAGTTCATGGACCAGGTGAACCCGCTCTCGGGCCTCACCCACCGCCGCCGCCTCTCGGCGCTCGGCCCGGGCGGCCTCTCGCGCGAGCGGGCCGGCTTCGAGGTCCGCGACGTGCACTTCAGCCACTACGGCCGCATGTGCCCGATCGAGACCCCGGAGGGTCCGAACATCGGCCTCATCGGCGCCCTGGCCACCTTCGCCCGGGTCAACGAGTTCGGCTTCATCGAGTCGCCCTACCGCCGGGTGGTCGACGGCCGGGTCACCGACGAGATCGTGTACCTCGCCGCCGACGAGGAGGAGGAGTACGTCGTCGCCCAGGCGAACACGCCGGTGAACCCCGACGGCACCTTCGCCGAGGAGCGCGTGCTCGTGCGTCGCTCGCCCCAGGCCGCCTCGCTCGAGGACCTCCGCCTGCAGCTCGAGCGGGACATCTTCTTCGGCGCCACCACCGACATCCAGTACGTGCCCGGCAGCGAGGTCCAGCTCATGGACGTCTCGCCCCGCCAGATCGTCTCGGTGGGCACCGCCCTCATCCCGTTCCTCGAGCACGACGACGCCAACCGGGCCCTCATGGGCGCCAACATGCAGAAGCAGGCCGTGCCGCTGGTGCGGGCCGAGGCGCCCTACATCGCCACCGGCATCGAGGGCCGCGCCGCCCGCGACGCCGCCGACATGGTGATCGCCACCGACGACGGCGAGGTCGTCGAGGTCGACGGCCGCCTGATCACCGTGCAGTACAAGAACCAGGGCAAGCGGGTCTACAAGCTGGCCAAGTTCGAGCGGTCCAACCAGGACACCTGCATCAACCAGCGCCCGATCGTGAGCGCCGGCCAGAAGATCTCCGCCGGCGACATCCTCGCCAACGGCCCCTCCACCGACAACGGCGAGCTCGCCCTCGGCAAGAACCTCCTCGTCGCCTTCATGCCGTGGGAGGGCTACAACTTCGAGGACGCCATCATCCTCAGCCAGCGCCTGGTGAAGGACGACGTGCTCACGTCGATCCACATCAAGGAGCACGAGATCGACGCCCGGGACACCAAGCTCGGTCCGGAGGAGATCACCCGGGACATCCCGAACCTGAGCGAGGACATCCTCGCCGACCTCGACGAGCGCGGGATCATCCGCATCGGCGCCGAGGTCGAGGCCGGCGACGTGCTGGTGGGCAAGGTCACCCCCAAGGGCGAGACCGAGCTCACGCCCGAGGAGCGCCTCCTGCGCGCCATCTTCGGCGAGAAGGCCCGCGAGGTGCGCGACACCTCGCTCAAGGTGCCCCACGGCGAGACCGGCAAGGTCATCGACGTTCGGGTCCAGACCCGCGAGGACGGCCACGAGCTGCCCCCCGGCGTGAACCAGCTGGTGAAGGTCTACGTCGGCCAGCGCCGCAAGATCAGCGTGGGCGACAAGCTCGCCGGCCGCCACGGCAACAAGGGCGTGATCTCGCGGATCCTGCCCATCGAGGACATGCCGTTCCTCGCCGACGGCACCCCGGTGGACATCATCCTCAACCCCCTGGGCGTCCCGTCCCGCATGAACGTGGGCCAGGTCATGGAGGCCCACCTGGGCTACGCCGCCCGCTGGGGCTGGGACACCGAGAAGTCCGGCAAGGTCGGCGACGAGCCGATGCGCAACGAGAAGAAGACGCGGCCGGCCACGCCGCCGGCGCAGCTCGTGGCCACGCCGGTGTTCGACGGCGCCTTCTGGGACGAGGAGCAGGCGGCCAAGAAGCACCCCACCATCCAGCAGATCCTCACCAACCTCACGCCGGAGTCCCCCTACGAGGAGTACGGCGACGGTGGCCGGCTGATCCAGGCCAACGGCAAGACCACGCTCTACAACGGGCGCACCGGCGAGCCCTACGACAACCCCATCACCGTGGGCTTCATGTACATCCTGAAGCTGGCCCACCTGGTGGACGACAAGATCCACGCCCGCTCCACCGGCCCGTACTCGATGATCACCCAGCAGCCGCTCGGCGGAAAGGCCCAGTTCGGCGGCCAGCGCTTCGGCGAGATGGAGGTGTGGGCCCTCGAGGCCTACGGCGCGGCCTACTGCCTGCAGGAGCTGCTCACCATCAAGTCCGACGACGTGCTCGGCCGCGTGAAGGTCTACGAGGCCATCGTCAAGGGCGAGAACATCCCCGAGCCGGGCATCCCCGAGAGCTTCAAGGTGCTCATCAAGGAGATGCAGGCCCTGTGCCTCAACGTCGAGGTCCTCGCCAAGACGGGTGAGGAGATCGAGATGCGCGAGCTCGACGAGGACGTGTTCCGCACCGCGGAGGAGCTCGGCATCGACCTCTCCCGGCCCGAGCGAGGGTCGGACGAGGAAGACGAGCGGCGCCGCGCCGAGCGGGCCTGACCGGTACGGACGAGGAAGAAGAGAAGAGAACGCACATGCTCGACGTCAACAACTTCGACCAGCTCCGGATCGGCCTGGCCACCGCGGACTCCATCCGCATGTGGTCCAACGGCGAGGTCAAGAAGCCGGAGACCATCAACTACCGCACGCTCAAGCCGGAGAAGGACGGGCTCTTCTGCGAGAAGATCTTCGGTCCCACCAAGGACTGGGAGTGCTACTGCGGCAAGTACAAGCGCGTGCGCTTCAAGGGCATCATCTGCGAGCGCTGTGGCGTGGAGGTCACCCGCTCCAAGGTCCGGCGCGAGCGCATGGGCCACATCGAGCTGGCCGCCCCCACCGTGCACATCTGGTACCTCCGCGGCACCCGGTCGTGGCTCGCCTACCTCCTGATGGGCACCGAGCCCCGTGAGGAGCTCAAGGCCAAGCAGCTCGAGAAGGTCATCTACTTCGCCGCCAACCTGGTGGTCTCGGTCGACGAGGAGAAGCGCGACCAGGACCTCCCCAACCTGGAGGCCGAGGTCCTCGCCGAGCGCGAGGTCATCGAGAAGGACCGCGAGCTCGAGCTGGCCCGCCGGCTCGAGGAGCTCGAGGCCGAGATCGCCGGGCTCGAGGGCGAGGGCGCCAAGGACTCCGACATCAAGGCCCGCCAGAAGCAGGCCGACAAGGACCTCGCCGCCATCCGCGAGCGCTACGAGCTCGAGCTCGACGTGCTCACGCGGGCCTTCGACGAGTTCAAGGGCCTGTTCTCCCGCCAGATCATCGAGGACGAGATGCTCTGGCGCGAGCTCGAGGACCGCTATGGCGAGTACTTCGAGGGCGGCATGGGCGCCGACACGATCAAGTCGCTGATCAACCACCTCGACCTCGACGAGGAGGAGGTCAAGCTCCGCGCCGCCATCGACCCGCAGGAGGGCCAGCGCCCCCTGTCGGCCCAGCGCAAGCAGAAGGCCATCAAGCGGCTCAAGATCGTGGCGTCGTTCAACCAGCGCGACGAGAACGGCAAGCGGATCAACGACCCCCGGGCCATGATCCTCGACGTCGTGCCGGTGATCCCGCCGGAGCTGCGCCCGATGGTGCAGCTCGACGGCGGCCGCTTCGCCACCTCCGACCTCAACGACCTGTACCGCCGGGTCATCAACCGCAACAACCGCCTGAAGCGCCTGCTCGACCTCGGGGCCCCCGAGATCATCGTGAACAACGAGAAGCGCATGCTCCAGGAGGCAGTCGACGCCCTGTTCGACAACGGCCGCCGCGGTCGCCCGGTCACCGGGCCGGGCAACCGCCCGCTCAAGTCCCTGTCCGACATGCTCAAGGGCAAGCAGGGCCGGTTCCGCCAGAACCTGCTCGGCAAGCGCGTCGACTACTCGGGCCGTTCGGTCATCGTGGTCGGCCCCACGCTCAAGCTGCACCAGTGCGGCCTGCCCAAGCTGATGGCCCTCGAGCTCTTCAAGCCCTTCGTGATGAAGAAGCTGGTGGACGCCGAGCTGGCCCAGAACATCAAGTCGGCCAAGCGGATGGTGGAGCGCCGCCGCCCGCAGGTGTGGGACGTGCTCGAGGAGGCCATCAAGGAGCACCCGGTCATGCTGAACCGGGCCCCCACGCTGCACCGCCTCGGCATCCAGGCCTTCGAGCCCGTGCTGGTGGAGGGCAAGGCCATCCAGATCCACCCGCTGGTCTGCACCGCCTTCAACGCCGACTTCGACGGCGACCAGATGGCCGTGCACCTGCCGCTGTCCGCCGAGGCCCAGGCCGAGGCGCGGGTGCTGATGCTCTCGGCCAACAACGTGCTGTCGCCCGCGCACGGCCGCCCGCTGGTCACGCCCACCCAGGACATGATCATCGGTGCCTACTACCTCACCGAGCACGTGGCCGGCGCCGCCGGCGAGGGTCGCGTGTTCCGCCACCTCCACGAGGTGGAGCGGGCCTACGAGGCCGGCGACGTGGCCCTGCACGCCATGATCCAGTTCCGCGGCGCCGGGGCCGACGGTCGCAACGAGACCATCGAGACCACCCCGGGTCGCCTCTTCTTCAACCGGACGCTGCCGGACTCGTTCGAGTTCATCAACGCCCGCGTGGACAAGAAGGTCATGGGCGACATCGCCAACCGCCTCGCCAACCACGAGGACAAGGCCGTGGTCTCCACCAGCCTGGATGGCATCAAGAACCTCTGCTTCCGCTACGCGGCGCAGTCGGGCATCACCATCTCGATCGACGACGTGAAGACGCCGAGCGAGAAGGCCGGGATCATGGAGACCCACGAGACCCAGGCCCAGAAGGTCGAGGACCAGTTCCGTCGGGGCATCATCACCGACGGCGAGCGGCGCCAGAAGGAGGTGGAGATCTGGACCGACGCCACCGACCAGGTGCGCACGGCCATGGAGAAGAACCTCAAGCAGGAGCTGTTCAACCCCATCGAGATGATGGTGGGCTCCGGCGCCCGAGGGAACATGATGCAGGTCCGCCAGATCGCCGGCATGCGAGGCCTCGTGGCCAACCCCCGTGGCGACATGATCCCCCGGCCCATCAAGTCCAACTTCCGTGAGGGCCTGGAGATGCTGGAGTACTTCATCGCCACGCCCGGCGCCCGCAAGGGCCTGGTGGACACCGCCCTGCGGACCGCCGACTCGGGCTACCTGACCCGCCGCCTCGTCGACGTGGCCCAGGAGCTCATCATCAACGACGAGGACCCCTTCGCGAAGGCCGAGGCCACCGGCTCGCCGATCCGCGGCATCTGGATCGAAGACGTCGGCCCCGACACGCCGAGCAAGCGGTCCTACATCGAGACCACCCTCTACAGCCGCACGATCGCCAACGACGTGACCTGCTCGGACGGGACCGTGTTCCCCCGGGGCACCATCGTCGACCAGGCGATCATGGAGAAGCTGCGCGATGACCCCGAGGTCACCCGGGTGCGCGTGCTCTCGCCCCTCACCGACGACTCCGTCGCCGGCATCTCCCGGGCGAGCTACGGCATGTCGCTGGCCACCAACAAGGCCATCGAGGTGGGCGAGGCGGTCGGCGTGATCGCCGCCCAGTCCATCGGCGAGCCCGGCACGCAGCTCACCATGCGGACCTTCCACACCGGCGGCATCGCCGGCTCCGACATCGCCGGCGGCCTCCCCCGCGTGGTCGAGCTCTTCGAGGCTCGCTCGCCCAAGGGCAAGGCCACCCTGGCCCGCACCTCCGGTGTGGTCCGGATCGGCGAGGACGAGGGCAAGGGCCGCGTGATCACCATCGTCGGCGACGACGGCACCGAGGACACCTACACCGTGCCCGCGGTGCAGCGCCTCGAGGTCGAGGACGGCGACGAGGTGGAGGCCGGCGACGCCCTCGTGGAGGGCGCCCGCGATCCCAAGGAGCTGCTCGAGATCCGAGGCGTCCGCGAGACGCAGACCTACCTCGTGGAGCAGGTCCAGAAGGTGTACCGCGAGCAGGGCGTGTCCATCCACAACAAGCACATCGAGCTCATCGTCCGCCAGATGACGCGCCGGGTGACGGTGCTGGAGACCAACGACTCCGACTTCCTCCCGGGGGAGCGGGTCGACCAGAAGGTCTTCGCCGACGCCAACCGCCTCCTGGTGGAGGAGGGCAAGCGCCCGGCCGAGGGCCGGGTGGAGCTCATGGGCATCACCAAGGCCTCGCTGGCCACCGACTCGTGGCTCTCGGCGGCATCCTTCCAGGAGACCACCCGGGTGCTCACCGAGGCGGCGATCGACTCCCGGTCCGACTCGCTCGTCGGGCTCAAGGAGAACATCATCATCGGCAAGCTCATCCCGGCCGGTACCGGCATGCACGTGTACCGCGACATCGAGACCCACGCCCCGGACTACCAGCCGATGGCGTTCTACTCGTCCGACGGGGAGGCCCTCGACGACGCCGAGTGGCTGGCCAACCAGGCCGCGGCCGCCGACGGCGCGGAGGTCATCGACCTCCCCACCGCATCGGCCGAGAGCTGACCGTCGGCCCCTCGGGGCCGTGCCGTGCCCGACGAGGCGCCCTGCGGGGCGCCTCGTCGCGCGTCCGGGCTCGGATCGGGGTTGACGGCAACCTGAATAGCGTTCAAGATCGAATGACGCTCAATATTTGAACCACGTTCGATCTCTTGGAGGCTCCCATGGATGGCCGGACCTTGCTGCTCGTGGCCGCGCTGGCGGTGGCTGGCGGCTTCGCCTGGACCTTGGGCGAGTACGTGCTCCACCGCTTCGTGATGCACGAGCTCCGAGGCCGGGGCCTGCCGTCGCGCGAGCACCTGCTCCACCACGCCGATCCCGAGGGCAACCCGGGCCGGCCCGTGCTGTCGTGGATCGGCATCGTGGTGGTGGGTGCGGTGCTCTTCGTGGCCCCGGGCCTCGCGGTCGCCGGTGCCCTCGGCGCCCCGCGAGCGGCCGGGCTCGCCCTCTGGGCCGGCTGGTTGGCGGGCTACGGCACCTACGAGCGCATCCACACCCGGTGCCACACCCATCCGCCGCGCGGCGCCTACGGCCGTTGGGTGCGTCGCCATCACTTCCACCACCACTACGGGCACGCCCTCGCGAACCACGGTGTCACCAGCCCGCTGTGGGACCTCGTGTTCGGCACCCGTGAGGTGGCCGAGCGCGTGCGCGTCCCGCGACGCCACGCCATGCGCTGGCTGGTCGACGCGGCCGGCTCGGTCCGCCCCGAGCACCGCGCCACCTACGAGCTCGTGGGACCCGACGCCGGTCGAGCCGGCGTTCGGCTGGCCGCGCTCGACCGGGCGCGAGCGTTCGCCAACCTGGTCCCGAGCGCCAGCTGACGCGAGGTCGCTGGGCGACCCGGCTCAGGTCGGGAGACGAAGGGCGGCCGCGATGGACGCCTCCGACACCACCACGAGGTCCGACGCCGCCTCGGGAGGCGTGGCCGCCGGGATCGCGCGGCCGTCCCAGTCGACGGCCCAGCAGCGTCCGAGCCCGGCCAGCACGTCGAACAGGGCGGCGGGGTCGGTGCCGCGCCGGCGCAGGTGGGACGGGTCGAACTCCACGATGGCCACCACCTCGGTGGCGGCGGCGAGCACGGCGCTCATGCCGCCGAGCACGTCGGCCTCGGACCCCTCGGTGTCCACCTTCAGCAGCAGCGGACCCGGAGGTACGGGCGTGCCCGCCACGAGGGCGTCC
>JAHBSN010000128.1 GCA_019639095.1 Actinomycetota bacterium | reverse complement strand
CAGCTCGGTCGCAACGAGCGCGAGCGCGCCGAGCAGTCGGCCAGCGGACCGCTCGAGGGCGTCGTCCCGCCGCCGCCGGTCGACATCCCCACCGCGCCGCCGCCGCCGAACCCGATGGAGCCGCCCCTGTCGGCCCAGGCGCCGCTGCCGCCCGACCCCTACCCCGACGCACCGCCGCCTCCACCCCGCTGACGCTCGCTCGGGCCCGCACGCGGAACGTCCCGCCGGCTGCCACTGGTGGAGGTGGCGAGCCGGCGGGACGCCGACGTGGTCGACCGGTTGCCGAGGCCGCTCCCGCCGCATGTGTGGACGGGCCCGGTGGCGAGCAAGGGGGACGAGGGTCCGACCCTGAAGCGCATCCGCGGTCCGTGATGGAAACGGGTGGCGGCGCCGGATCGGTCGACCGGGTTGGCTGGCGAATCAGCCCGGAGGCGAGCGCTCCAGGTGTTCCATGGGCCTCACGGGTTCGTGAACCTCCTCGATGGAAGTGGTCTTCGGTCCGTGTCGTCGGCGTGTCGGCGCCTACGCAGGACCACCATCCTCCACCGGGGTGGACTCGTCAAGGGTGCCGTCGCGATCGCTCGCTGACCGGCGGCGGAACAGCGATGCCCCGCCCGATTCGACCTTGTACGACTTGTACGCGCCGAACCCGAGCATGCCGGCGACCACGATCAGGAAGGCGACCTGGCCGAAGAGGGCGATGAAGAGCACGACACCGGTGGCGATCCACCACACCCGGCGGCGGGCCGGCTTGAGGGCCACGGCGAGCGAGGCACCCACGGCGGCCACGGTGACGCCGAGCAGCGCCACCGCCGGTCCGACGCCGAGCGCCTCGTAGATCGTCTGATCGGCCCGGGGGCGCTTGCTCGCGGCCTGGGCCGCCTCCGACACGAAGGTGTCGAAGTAGGACACGTAGACCACCACGCAGACCGTGAGGATCGCCGCCATCAGGATCTGGGTGCCGCCGGGCACGTGGGCGATCTTCTGGCGCCAGGAGCCCTCCAGCGCGTCGACGTCCACCGGCACGTCGCCCGGGCGGGGCGGGCGGACCTTGCGGGGCTTGGCGTCGCCGCCCTTCTTGTCGCCGTCGGTGCCCTTCGACGACGAGGAGCTCCCGCCGGCCGACTTGGCGGCCAGCTTCTCGGCCGTGGACGGGGCGACGCGAGAGGGCCGCTTGGGCGCACCCTGGGTGCGGGCGGCGAGCGCCTCGCGCTGGGCCCGGTTCTGGCGGGCGCGCTTCTGCTGGGCGGTGTCTCGCTTGTTGGCCACGGGACGACGCTACCGGCCCCACCTCCGCGCCCCGAAGCCGCCCGCGGCGCTGTCGGGCGCAGATTCTGCGCAGATTCTGCGCCAACGGCCGAGAACGCGAGGTGCGCAGGTCGGGGTGGGTGGGGACGGCGTCAGCGGGCGTGGGCGCGGACCCAGGCGTGCATGGCGATGCCCGACGCCACCCCGGCGTTGAGCGAACGGGTGGACCCGTACTGGGTGATCGCCACCACCGGCGAGGACGCCCGCCGCGCCGCCGCCGACAGCCCCGGGCCCTCCTGGCCGAACAGCAGCACGCAGCGCTCGGGGAGCGCCGCCGACTCGAGCGGCTCGGCGCCGGCCACGTTGTCGACCCCCACCACCTGGAGCCCCTCCGTCGCCGCCCAGGCCGCCAGGTCCGCCACGGAGTCGTGGTGGCGCACCGGCAGGTAGCGGTCGGTGGCCATGGCGCCCCGCCGGTTCCAGCGTCGCCGGCCCACGATGTGGACCCCGGCCGCACCGAACGCGTTCGCGTTGCGCACCACCGCACCGATGTTGTGGTCCGACCGCCAGTTCTCCACCGCCACGTGGAACGGGTGGGCCCGGGCGGCCAGGTCGGCCGCCACCGCCTCCTCGCGCCAGTAGCGGTAGCGGTCCACCACGTTGCGCCGGTCGCCGGCGGCCAGCAGCTCCGGGTCGAACCGGGGATCGTCGGGCCAGGGCTCGGGGTGCGGACCCACCCCGACCGAACCCGCCTCCTCGGCCTCCTCCCGGTCGAACCGCTCGAGCACCGCCGGCAGCTCGGTCAGGTCGGCGATGGTGGCGTCGGGCTCGATGCCCGGCGGGCAGGCGAGGCCGTGGCGGTCGATCCAGACGCCGCGGGCGCCAACCGACTGCGGCGCCGCCACGTCCTTGTCGGGCTGGTCGCCCACCGAGACCAGCTCGGAGGGGTGGCACCCAGCAGCCGCCGCGGCCATCAGGAAGAGACGGGCGTCGGGCTTGCGCAGGCCCACGTGGTCGGCGGCCAACCGGAACGCGAACCGTCCGGGCAGCCCGCTGCGCTCCGGATCGGTGTTGCCGTTGGTGACCAGGCCGATCACGTAGCGAGCGCCGAGCTCGTCGAGCACGCCGGCCACCTCGGGGTAGAGCTGGACGAAGCCATGGCGCTGGGCGAAGTAGGCGTCGGCCATGGCCGCCGCCACCGCCCCGTCGTCGTCGGGCACGCCCAGCTCGGCCAGCGCCACCACGAACGACCGCCGCCGCACCTCCGACAACGTGATCGCGGCCCCGCTGCGCTCCACCTCGGCGGCGAGGCGATCTCGCACCTCGAGCAGCGCCCGGTCGGTCAGGCGACCGACGTGATGGGAGCAGCACGCCTCGAAGGCGCCCACTGCTGCCGCCAGGGACTCCCACATGACCGTGGTGAAGTCCCACAGGGTGTCGTCGGCATCGAACACCAGCGCTCGCACGGGCACCGGAGCACGGTAGGCGGCGGCCCGGCCTCCGCCGCAGCCGGTTCCGGGCTCAGGGGCGCTTCCAGAGCACGAACGGCAGCACCAGGCCCGACCCCGCCGAGCGCAGCCCCTCGGCCACCACCGCGAGCGTCCACCCCGAGCGGGCGGCGTCGTCGATCACCAGGCCAGGACCCGAGGGCAGCGGCGAGCGGTCGGGCCGGCCGAAGGTGAAGGCGTCGAGCACGTTGGCCGCCTGGGTGGCCGAGTTGTCCATGCGAGCCTGCGGCGGCGCGTCGGCCCGCACCCGGTGCACGGCATCGACGAGCTCCATCTTCCCGACCTCGGCCAGCCGGGCCGCCAGCCCCGCCACCAGCAACGGGCGGCGCCGCGACGGCACCCAGGTGACCCAGGTGGGCCGCCGCCCCCAGGGCCACGCCTTCAGCGCCGCCGCCACGCCCCGCAGGAGATCGTCCGACGGCGGGGCGTCGGGCCCGGCGAACAGCGGCCCGAGCACCTCGCTCCAGCCGGGATCGGTGCCGAAGGCCAGCGCCCGCCCCTCCTCGGCCCGCACGTCGGGCTTGATGTTGCCGCGCCGACCCTCCAGACCCGACGGCCACTGCTTTCGGGGCTCCAGTACCACCACCGCGCCCCGGAAGAACCCGGTGACCCGCGCGACCTCGTCGGCATCCACCGCCGAGGCCACGTCCACCCCGGTGCAGCGGTCGCACCGCCCGCAATCGGCAGCGCCCGGATCGTCGAGCTCCTCGCGCAAGAACCGCAGCCGGCACCCCTCGGTGCGCTGGTAGCGCCGCATGGCCTCCTGCTCGGCGGCCCGAGCGGCGGCCAGCTGCTCGTAGCGGGCCGTGTCGTAGGTCCACGCAACGTCGGTGCGAAACCACGACGAGCCCTCCCGATCGACCGCACCGTCCACGTCGAGCACCTTGAGCAGCGCCTCGAGGCGACCCCGGCGCACGTTGACCCGGCCCTCGAGCGCCACCAGCGAGCACGGCCCGGTGCGCTCCAGTGCCCCCAGCACCTCCTGGACCGTGGCCTCGGGCGGCATGGCCGTGGCGTCGAAGTAGGCCCAGATGTCCTCCTCGGCCGCGGTGGGCAGCAGCACGACCTCGGCGTCGACCGAGCCGCGCCCGGCCCGGCCCACCTGCTGGTAGTAGGCGATGGGCGATGACGGCGACCCGAGGTGCACAACGTAGGACAGGCGGGGGTTGTCGTAGCCCATGCCGAGCGCCGAGGTGGCCACCACGCAGGCGAGCGAGCCGTCGTCCAGCGCCGCCTCGATCCGCTCGCGCTCGGGCGCCGGGGTGGACCCGGTGTAGGAGGCGGCGCGCACGCCGCGCTCCACGAGGTAGGCCGCCACCCGCTCGGCCTCGGACACCGTGAGGCAGTAGACGAGCCCGGGGCCGGGCCGGGCCGCCGCCCACGCCCCCACCCACGCCAGCTGCTCGGCCGACGTGCCCAGCCCGACGACCGACAGGTGCAGGCTCGGCCGGTCGAGCGAGCCCCGGAACGTGCGGGTCTCGGTGCCGATCTGCGAGGCGACGTCGGCCTCCACCCGAGCGTTGGCGGTGGCGGTGGCGGCCAGCACCGGCACCTCGGGCGAGAGCCCGGCCAGCACGTCGGCGATGCGGCGGTAGTCGGGCCGGAAGTCGTGCCCCCAATCGCTGATGCAGTGGGCCTCGTCGATCACCAGCAGCCCCACCGAGGCGGCGAGCGACGGCAGCACCTCCCGACGGAAGCGCGGGTTGTTGAGCCGCTCGGGCGAGATCAGCAGCACGTCGACCTCGTCGGCCGCCACCTGGGCCTCGATCTCGTGCCACTCGTCGAGGTTGGCGGAGTTGATGGTGGCGGCCCGGATGCCGGCGGTGCGGGCGGCGGCCACCTGGTTGCGCATGAGCGCCAGCAGCGGCGACACCACCAGCGTGGGCCCGGCGCCGGCCGAGCGCAGCAGCCGGGTGGCGATCCAGTACACCGCCGACTTGCCCCAGCCGGTGGCCTGCACCAGCAGCACCCGCTGGTGGTGGGTGACCAGCGCGTCGATGGCGGCCAGCTGATCCGGCCGCAGCACGGCCGACGGCCCCGCCAGCTCGGCCAGCACCTCGGCCGCGGCGGCCGCCACCTCGGGCGTGGGCTCGGCGATGGTGCGGGCGTCGGCGGTCATGGCGTCCATGGTCCCACGGGGGACTGACAGCGAGACCGGGCCGGCCACGAGCCCACCCACGTCAGCGGAAGTCCCGGGACGCCAGGGTGACGCTGAGCGGGAGCAGCGAGAGCGTCTCGGCCACCACGTTGACCACGCCCTCGGCGGTCTCCAGCCGACCCCGGATCAGCAGGGCGGGCGCCGTCTGCACCAGGCGCCGGTGGTGGACCCAGCACCCCTTCGACACCACCACGTTGACCAGGCCGGTCTCGTCCTCGAGGTTGAGGAACGTGGTGCCTCCGGCGGTGGCCGGGCGCTGGCGGTGGGTGACCACCCCGCCCACGAGCACCCGGCTGCGGTCGGGGCGGCCCGCCAGCTCGGCGGCGGGCACCACGCCCAGGCGGCGCAGCTCGTCCCGCAGGAAGCGGGTGGGGTGGCCGTCTGGGGCCACGCCGGTGGCCCAGAGGTCGGCGATGGCGGTCTCCTGCGGGGTCATGCCCGGCAGGGTGGGCGCCACCTCACCGGTGACGATGCCGGCCAGCCGGTCGGCCCCACCCTGGGCCACCGCCCCCGCCGCCCAGATGGCCGTGCGCCGAGACGACGGGTCGGGCCCGTCGGAGGAGGCCCCATCCTCGGCGAAGGCGTCGAACGCCCCGGCGGTGGCCAGCGCCTCGAGCTGCGGGAGCGTGAGCGGGTGCCGGCGGGCCAGGTCCTCCATGGAGGCGTAGGGCCGGCCCTCGGCGATGGCCAGCGCCAGGTCGTCGCCGATCCCGCGCACCGACGAGATCCCGAGCCGCACCGCCAGCCCCCCGGCGCTGCCCTCGCAGGGCTCCAGGGTGGCCACGTCGGCCGACGCGGCCAAGCACGGGGTGCGCACCTCCACGCCGTGGCGGCGGGCGTCCTGCACCAGCGTGTGCGGCGAGTAGAAGCCCATGGGCTGGGCGTTGAGCAGCCCGGCGCAGAACGCCGCGGGGTGGTGGAGCTTGAACCAGGCCGAGGCGTACACGAGGTAGGCGAAGCTCACCGAGTGGCTCTCGGGGAAGCCGAAGTTCGCGAAGGCGGCGAGCTTGGCGTAGATCTCGTCGGCCACCGGCCCGGTGATGCCCCGCTCGGCCATGCCGTCGTAGAGGCGCTGGCGCAACCGCTCCATGCGCTCGGTGGAGCGCTTGGAGCCCATGGCCTGGCGGAGCTGGTCGGCCTCGCCCGGGCTGAACCCGGCCACGTCGATCGCCATCTGCATGAGCTGCTCCTGGAACAGCGGGATGCCGAGGGTCTTGCGCAACGACGGCTCCAGCAACGGGTGCAGGTAGGTGACCGGCTCCTTGCCGTTGCGCCGCCGGATGTAGGGGTGCACCGACCCGCCCTGGATGGGACCGGGCCGGATGAGCGCCACCTCCACCACCAGGTCGTAGAAGGTGCGGGGCCGCAGGCGGGGCAGGGTGGCCATCTGGGCGCGGGACTCCACCTGGAACACGCCGATGGAGTCGGCCCGGCAGAGCATCTCGTAGACGGCGTCGTCCTGGGGGACGGTGGCCAGGTCCACCGAGGGGTCGGTGTGGGCCCGCACCAGGTCGACCATGTGGTGCAGGGCGGTGAGCATGCCCAGGCCGAGCAGGTCGAACTTCACCAGCCCGGCCGCCGCGCAGTCCTCCTTGTCCCACTGGAGCACGCTGCGGTCGGCCATGCGCCCCCACTCCACCGGGCACACCTCGATCACCGGCCGGTCGCAGAGCACCATGCCGCCCGAGTGGATGCCCAGGTGGCGGGGGAAGTGCTCCACCTCGGCGGCCAGCTGGAGCACCTCGGTGGGGATGTCGTGGTCGCCCACGTCGTGGAGGTTCCCGGCCACGCCCTTCCACGGGTCGAGCTGCTTGGACCAGGCGTCCTGCTGGCCGGGGTCGGCGCCGAGGGCCTTGGCCATGTCTCGTACCGCCGAGCGCGAGCGGTAGGTGATGACGTTGGCCACCTGGGCGGCGTAGTGGCGGCCGTAGCGGTCGTAGACGTACTGGATGACCTCCTCCCGCCGACCGCTCTCGATGTCGAGGTCGATGTCGGGCGGGCCGTCGCGCTCGGGCGACAGGAACCGCTCGAACAGCAGGCCCAGCTTCACGGCGTCGGCCTTGGTGATCCCGAGCGCCCAGCACGCCGCGCTGTTGGCCGCCGACCCGCGGCCCTGGCAGTAGATGTCCTCCCGGCGGCAGAACTCCACGATGTCCCAGACGATGAGGAAGTAGCCGGGGAACCCGAGGGCCTCGATGACGTCGAGCTCGTGGTCGATCTGGCGCCAGGCCCGCTGGGCGAACGACCCGCCCTCGGCGGGGATCGTGGCCGGCCGGGGCCCGTAGCGCTCGGGCCTCGACGCCCCCTCCGCCACCAACCGCCGCAGCAGGCCCATCTCGTCGAGCCCCGGCGGGCAGGGATAGGGCGGCAGGTCGGGGGCAACCAGGCGCAGGTCGAACGCGCACGACCGGCCCAGCTCGGCGGCCGCCGCCACCACGCCGGGGTAGCGGGCGAAGCGCCGGGCCTGCTCGTCGCCCGAGCGCAGGTGGGCGCCACCCGCCGGCGGGAGCCAGCCGTCGATCTCGGCCAGGCTGCGCCGGGCCCGCACCGCGGCCAGGGCGGCGGCCAGGCGCCGCCGCGACGGCACGGCGTAGTGGACGTTGTTGGTGGCCACCAGCCCCACCCCGCGTCGCACGGCCAGGTCGGCCAGGGCGTCGTTGCGGGCGGCGTCGAGCGGGTCGCCATGGTCCCACAGCTCCACGTGCACGTGGGGGGCGCCGAACGACTCCACCAGCCGGTCGAGCGCTCGGGCGGCGGCCGCCGGCCCCTCGCGCTGGAGCGCGGCCGCCAGCGGGCCCTTGCGGCACCCGGTGAGCACCGCCCACCGCTCCCCCGCCAGCTCGGCCAGCTGCTCGAGGGCCAGCCGAGGCGCCCCCTTCTGGCCGGCGAGCTGGGCGGTGCTGGCGGCTCGGGCCAGGCGGGCGTAGCCCTCGGGGCCCCGGGCCAGCAGCACGAGGTGCTCCCCCGGCGGGTCGGGCTCGCCCATGGGGGGCGCCACCGGGCCGTCGAGGGTGAGCTCGGCACCGAACACGGTGGGCAGCCCCACCTGGCGGGCCGCCTCGGCGAAGCGGACCACCCCGTAGAAGCCGTCGTGGTCGGTGACGGCGAGGGCCTCCAGCCCCAGGCGGGCCGCCTCCTCGGCCAGCTCCTCGGGGTGCGACGCGCCGTCGAGGAAGCTGAAGTTCGAGTGGCAGTGGAGCTCGGCGTAGGGGGTGCCCGAGGCCGGGCGGGCGAGCCCGGCGGGCGGGCGGTAGGGGTCCCGCTTGCGGGACCAGGCGGGCGCGTCTCCCCCGTTGGCCCACTCGGGCACGTCGGTCGCCACCGGGGCCTCGACCCGCCCGCCCAGGCGACGTTCGAGCTCCGACCACGGCATGGAGGGGTTGTTGAAGCCCACCCGGCCACCCTGGCACCGAACAGGTGTTCGATCAACTCGGGAGTCCAAGGTCACAAGCCGTAGGGCCGAAGGTCCCAACATCGCCCGAAGGTCCCCCGCGCCGGGAACCGAGCGGGTTTGATGGACGACATCAACCACATCGACCCCTCCTCCGCACCCCGTCGCGCCTCGCGCCGCGCCCCCCTCGTGGTGGCGTCGGCGCTGCTCGTCGTTGCGCTGACCGCCCTGGTGGCGTGCAGCGGCTCCGACGAGGGCACCGGCGGCACCCTCCCGAGCGCCAAGCTCACCGACCTCCGCACCGAGGAGCCCACCGACTGGGGTGCCGACGGTCGGCCCATGGTCGTCAACTTCTGGGCGAGCTGGTGCACGCCCTGCAAGAAGGAGATGCCAGCGTTCGAGGCGGTGTCCCAGCAGCTCGATGGCAAGGTCTCCATCGTCGGCGTCACCGACACGCTCGACCTCGACGGCTCGCGAGCAGCGGCCGACAAGGCCGGGGTCACCTACCCGCTGCTCGTCGACGAGGACCAGAACCTCCAGAGCGACCTGGGGATCGCCGGCCTGCCCGCCACGATCTTCGTCGACGCCGACGGGAAGGTGGTGGGCCGCCACCTCGGCGCCCTCACCGAGGCCGAGCTCACCAAGGAGATCGAGGATCGCTATGGCATCGAGGCCTGAGATCGGGCGCCGGCTGCTGGCGCTGCTGGCCGTGGCGGCGCTGGCCCTGGTGGCCACCGGCTGCGGCAGCGACGGCGGCTCCGCCGGCGGCGACGGCGGATCGGGCCAGCTCGAGGGGCTGGTGCGCACCCCGCCGCTCGAGGTGGGTGCGACGTCGCTGCCACAGGTGGCCGAGGACGGCACCGAGACGCCCTTCGCGTTCAAGGCGCCCGCCGGTGGGCTCCTGTTCGTCGCCTTCGGCTACACCAACTGCCCCGACGTCTGCCCGACCACGCTGTCGGACATCCGCAAGGCCAAGGAGCAGCTCGGGGACCGAGGTGACCAGGTCGACGTGGCCTTCGCCACCATCGACCCCGAACGAGACACGCCCGAGGTCATGAACGCCTACCTCGGCTCGTTCGTGACGAGCGGCGGCCATCCCCTGCGGACCACCGACGCCGACGCCCTGGCCGAGGTGCAGGACGCCTTCCAGATCACCTCCAAGGTGGAGAAGAAGCCCGACGGCACCGTCGAGGTGGCCCACACCGCCCGCAGCTTCGTGGTCGACCCGACCGGCGAGGTGGTCGTGGAATGGACCTTCGGCACCAGCGCCGACGCCATGGCCGCCGACCTCGGACTCCTGCTCGACCGCCAGACCTGAACACCGACCAGGGCCCCGCCCCACAACCCGAAGGAAACCCAATGCGCACCATCACCCGCACCGCCGCCGCCGGCCTGATCGTGGCCGGCCTGGCCCTCGCCGGCTGCGGCTCCGACAGCGACGGCGGCACCGCCTCCGACGCCACCACCACGACGGAGGCCACCAGCTCCACGGCGGCCACCGGCGAGCTGCAGATCGAAGACGTGTGGGCTCGGCAGAGCCCCATGGGGACCACGATGGGGGCGATCTACCTCACGATCACCAGCCCTGAGGACGATCAGCTCGTGGCGGCCTCGGTGCCCACCGATGTCGCCGGCGACACCCAGATCCACGAGACCGTCATGGCCGAGGAGGACTCGGGCGACATGGAGGGCGACATGAGCTCCACCACCATGGCCGACGGCGCCATGGAGGGCGACATGTCGTCCACCACGATGGCCGGCGGCGACGACATGGGGTCGATGACCATGCGCGAGGTCGACTCGATCGAGCTGCCCGCCGGCGAGGCCGTGGAGCTGAAGCCGGGCGGCTACCACGTCATGCTCATCGATCTGGTCAAGCCGCTCGAGGTCGGTGAGAAGATCGAACTCACGCTGACCTTCGAGAAGGCCGGCGAGCAGACCGTCACCGCCGAGGTCCGGGAGGGCTGAGCATGACCACCACCGAGATCGCACCCGACGTTCCCGCCGAACCGGACGCTGATCCGGCCGAGCCCGCCCGGGCCGGCTGGGGCCTCGGGATCGTCCTGATCGCGATCTCGGTGGTGGCCCTCATCATCGCCGGCGTGCTCGTGGCCCGCCTGGTCCAGCCCGACGCAAGCGGGGGCCGCACCATCACCTA
>JAHBSN010000127.1 GCA_019639095.1 Actinomycetota bacterium | reverse complement strand
CAGGTTGGCCACCACCGTGGGGAATGATCGGCGAACCGTGATGAGGCTCATGGGATCCCGATGCTCGGCGCCAGCAACGCCCAGCACGCATCGATCCCAGCTGCAACTACCGCAGCTTAGTCGAGCTTCGTCCCAACCGCCGCGCCCGAGCGTCTTCAGGCGCCGCCCCCATGGGCTGCTCGACGACGCGTGAGAGTCGACCGGCTGAGCTGAAACCCGCGCGGGGAAAGCGCGGGGATGGAGGGTCCGCCGACGGTGAAGCGCCCGAAAACGACGAACGCCTGGTCGTCTGACCAGGCGTTCCTTCGTGGAGCTAAGGGGAATCGAACCCCTGACCTCTTCCATGCCATGGAAGCGCTCTACCAACTGAGCTATAGCCCCGAGGGACTCGCCACTCTAGAGGTCGACCCCGGGCGGGGCCAAACCGCCGCAGGTCAGGCGGGTCCTGCGCCCGAGGCGGCCGACGCCGCCGGGCGATCGGGCTCCCAGGCCACGCGAGGCACGTCGGACCACAGGCGCTCGAGGTCGTAGTACGCGCGGGTCTCCTCGAGGAAGACGTGCACCACGAGGTCGCCGTAGTCGAGCAGCACCCACTGGAGGTCGTCGCGGCCCTCCACCCGCAGGGGGCGGGGCCCGCCGGCCTCGGCGATGCGGCGCTCCACCTCCTCGGCGATGGTGCGCACCTGGCGGGTGTTCGAACCGGAGGCGATCACGAAGTGCTCGCACACGGCGAGCACGGGGCCCACGTGCAGCACCACCACGTCTCGACCGCCCTTGGCGTCGGCGGCGCGCGCCGCCTCCACCGCCCAGGTGGCGTCGGGTTCGAGGTCGGTCATCTACATGCCTCCCAGAGGCTCGGTGGTGCTGGTGGTGGAGGAGGTGCTGCTGCCGGCGTCGCCGGACGCCCCGGGGGCACCCAGGAGCGTGGTGGTCGAGGACGAGGACCGGGTCTGCGGGCCGTCGCCCAGCACGTCCCTACCCAGGATCACGGTGAGGTCGACCGTGTCCGACGCCGTGGGATCGAGCCGCACCTCGCCCTCGATCCCGAGTCGGGCCTTGAGCAGCAGGGCGTAATCCTTGCGCGATGCGTCGCGGTAGACGATGGCGGTTTCGCGGTAGTCGAAGCTCGGGCCGTTGCCCACCACCGTGACCGAGCCGTTGAGCGACGAGATGTCCCGGATGACCTCGGCGGGGATGTCGCCGGGGCCCACGCCGTTGAGCACGCGCACCGTGGTTCGGGCGCCGGGGAACGGCGAGTCGGGGGCGGGCACGGCGTGCACCACGAGCTCGCTCACCGCGCCGGCGTCGGGCTCGAACCGGGGCAGGCCGCCGTCGGCGGGGGTGTTGAACTCGCCGGGGAGGTTGTCGTAGTCGACGGGGCCGGCGGCGAGCGTGCGGGCGAACAGGCCGATGCCGGTGCCGGTCTCGCCGGGGACGGCGTCGGGCCGGCCGGAGGCGGCCACCGCCGCCAGCCACGCCTTCCACATGGCCTGCTGGCGGTAGAGGGCCGCCTGCTCGCTCTCGCCGTCTCGGCGGGCGGCGAGGTAGGGGCCCACCTGGTCGGCCTCCATGGAGACCGGCCCGCTGGGCACGGTGCCGGAGGCGAGGTCGACCGGCTCGGGGTTGTCGAACGCGATCGGCGACACCGGGGCCACCAGCTGGCTCCACCCGCGGTCGTCGAGGACGATCACCTCGTCGATGCCGACGTTGAGCACCTTGGCGGTCTGCGAGGCGATCTGGTTGGTGGCGCCCACCGGGTCGTCGGCCACCGCGGTGTAGGAGGTGCGGAGGCGGTCCACGCCGAAGCCGGGCTGGGTGACCGCCGTGTCCAGCGGCACGAAGATCACCGAGCCGCCCTCGGTCCCGTTCGAGAGCGACAGGAAGGTGAGGGCCACGGGCAGCCCCTCGGCGTCCTTCTGCACCACCAGGGCGGTGGGCGTCGACTGGACGAGCTCCTCGTAGCCGGGGTCGTCGGGGCCGGCGCCGCTGTTGCCGAGCTTGCCGTCGGTGCTCTCGGTGACCAGGCGGTAGCCGGTGCGTCCGAGCAGCGGGATGGCGCCCACCAGCGCCACGACGGCGAGGGCGAACGCCAGGCGGCGCCACCACGGTGGCCGGGGCGGGGGCGACGGGTGGCGGCGGCCGCGCCGGGGCGGCGGAGGGGTCGACCCGCCGCGCGCTGCGGCCTCGGCGGCGGCGCCCAACGCGGTGAGCGAGGCCGGGTCGAGCTCGACGTCGGGCTCGCGTTGGCTCGGCTCCGAGGGCGGCTCGCCGTCGGGCTCCGACGGCGCCTCCCGGGCCTCGGGCTCGGGGCTCGGCTCGTGGACGGGCTCCTCCACCGACACGTCGGCAGGGGCCTCGGATGCGCTGCGGCCGTCGACCTCGGGGACGGCCACGGTGTCCACCGCACCCGGGGCCACGTCGAGGGCCACCGCCGCTGGAGCCGGAGCTGCGGCGGCGGCCGCCGGAGCGTCGACCGGCGCCTCGGCCCCGTCGCGGTCCAGGTCGGGGATGCGGGCCAGGGCCTCGCGGAGGCTCTCGCGCTTGGTCACGGCGGGCGCCGCGCCGGCACCGCCGGCGGCCACCGCAGCTGGGCCGGAGCCGTCCAGGCCGAGCGCCCGACGGCGGAAGGCAGGATCGGGCCGAGGGCGCCGTCCGGGGCGCGACGGCGGCTCCGAGGTCATCGGATCAACGATAGAGCCCACGCTCCCCTATGCAGGTGGCGACCCCCTCCGGGGTGAGGTACCGGATCGAGCGGCCCTCGGCCACCCGCTGGCGCAGCTCGGTGCTGGAGATCTCCAGCTCGGGGATGTCGACCCGGGTCCACGCGAACCCGTCGTCGATCGGGGTGGGCGTGCCCGGCCGGTCCACCACCACGAGCCGGGCCAGCCGGGCCACCTCCTCGTGGCGCTCCCAGGTGGCGAACCCGGCGGCGGCATCGTTGCCGAGCACCAGGAACAGCTCGGCACCGGGCTCCTGGCCCCTCAGCGCCTCCAGGGTGTCGGCGGTGTAGCTGAGACCTCCCCGGGCGATCTCGATGTCGCTCACCTCCAGCCCGGGCGCGTCGGCCACCGCGGCTCGGACCATGGCGAGGCGGTCCGCGGCGGGGCTGACCTGGCGGGATCCGATCTTCTGCCAGGGCGCATTGGCCACCACGAGCAGCACGATGTCGAGCTCGAGCGCCTGGCGGGCGTCGATGGCCGCCACCAGGTGGCCGACGTGGGGCGGATCGAAGGTTCCGCCGAACACGCCGATCCGGCGAGGGGGTCGGCTCCGAACCATCACCCGAGCACCCCGCGTCGCTCGTCCCCGGCTCCGGTGACCCGTGTCACCTGGGCCTCGGGAACAACGGTCGGGGTGGTCACGGTTCCAAATTACCTGGAAGAAACTTGCCGATCCGAGGTTCCCTCCCCGGCTTCGGTGGGAATGGCTGTAGGTCACGAACGGTTGAAGAGGCCACGATGAGCGATTCTGTGGGTCAGTACCTGAACGAGATCGGCGCGGTGGCCCTGCTCACCGCCGAGGAGGAGCGCGAGCTCAGCCAGATCATCGAGCGCGGCGTGGCCGCGAGGGAGCGCCTCGCCAACGGCGAGGGCTCGCTCGAGGACCGCCGGCTCGACCGGGCCGCCGCCCGGGCCAAGGACCGGTTCATCCGGGCCAACCTCCGCCTGGTGGTGAGCATCGCCCGGCGCTACCCCCTGCCCCCCGGCATGGAGCTGCTGGACCTCATCCAGGAGGGCAACCTCGGCCTCGAGCACGCCGTCGACAAGTTCGACTGGCGCAAGGGCTTCAAGTTCTCCACCTACGCCACGTTCTGGATCCGCCAGGCCATCGGCCGGGCGCTGGACCAGAAGGCCAGCCTCGTGCGCCTCCCCGGCGACCGCTCGGCCAGCCTGCGCGCCGCCCTGCGCCAGGTGTCGGGCGACGGCGACGAGCTCGACGACGAGCACGCCCGCCTCCACCGCCTCGCCACCCCCACCTCGCTCGACCGGGTGGTGGGCGACGACGACGGCTCCGAGCTGGTCGACCTCCTGGCCGACGACAAGCCCGGCCCCGAGGAGATGGCGCTGGCCAACGAGGAGGACCGCATGGTCACCGACCTCCTCGACGTGCTCGACGGTCGGGCCCGCTTCGCCGTGGAGCAGCGCTTCGGCCTCCACGACGGCCGCAAGCGCTCCTACCGCGAGGTGGGCGAGGAGCTCGGCGTGACCGCCGAGGCCGCCCGCCGCATGGTCAAGCGGGCCGTCACGGCGGTGCGCAACGAGGCCGCCAGCCGCATCGACGCCGCCTGATCCCAGGCGTCGCCAACCGGCGCCCCGAACGCGCTTTGCGCCTGCGGGTCCCGTAGAGCACCCTTTTCCCCGTGAACGATCCCTCGTCCTCCTGGTCGCCGCGCTCGTGGCGTGAGCACCCCGCCGCGCAGCAGCCCGACTGGCCCGACGAGGGCGCGCTCGACGCCGTGCTCAAGCAGATGGCCACCATGCCGCCGCTGGTGTTCGCCGGCGAGGCCCGCCAGCTCACCGACCAGCTCGGCCAGGTGGCCCGGGGCGAGGCGTTCCTGCTCCAGGCCGGCGACTGCGCCGAGTCCTTCGATGCCTTCGGCGCCGACGCCATCCGGGACAAGCTCAAGGTCATCCTCCAGATGGCCGTGGTGCTCACGTACTCCTCGGGCGTGCCCACGGTGAAGATCGGCCGCATCGCCGGCCAGTTCGCCAAGCCCCGCTCGTCGCCCACCGAGCAGGTGGGAGACCTGGTGCTGCCGTCGTTCCGCGGCCACCTGGTCAACGACATCGCCCCCACCGACGCCGCCCGCGTGCCCGATCCGCAGCGGCTGCTGCAGGCGTACCACCAGTCGTCGTCCACCCTGAACCTGCTGCGGGCCTTCACCAAGGGCGGCTACGCCGACCTCACCCAGGTCCACACCTGGAACCAGGAGTTCGTGGCCTCGAGCGCCCAGGGCCGGCGCTACGAGCAGGTGGCCCACGAGATCGACCGCGCCCTGCGGTTCATGGCCGCCTGCGGCGTGAACACCGCCACCCAGCCCAACCTCCACGAGGTCGACTTCTTCACCTCCCACGAGGCGCTGGTGCTCGGCTACGAGGAGGCCCTCACCCGTCAGGACTCCCTCACCGGCCGCTGGTACGACTGCTCGGCGCACATGATCTGGATCGGCGAGCGCACCCGCCAGCTCGACGGCGCCCACGTGGAGTTCTTCGCCGGCGTCGGCAACCCGGTGGGCGTCAAGCTCGGCCCCACCACCACCACCGACGAGGCCCTCGCCCTCTGCGAGCGCCTCAACCCCGACCGCGTCCCGGGCCGCCTCACCTTCATCAGCCGCATGGGCGCCGCCAAGATCGAGGAGGGCCTCGCTCCCCTCCTCGCCGCCGTGCGCAACGCCGGGCACCCGGTGGTGTGGGCGTGCGACCCCATGCACGGCAACACCTTCACCACCGAGGGCGGCCACAAGACCCGCCGGTTCGACGACATCCTCGCCGAGATCCGCGGCTTCTTCGCCGCCCACGCCGCCGAGGGCACCTGGCCCGGCGGCGTGCACGTGGAGCTCACCGGCGACGACGTCACCGAGTGCCTGGGCGGCGCCGAGGAGATCCTCGACACCGACCTCGGGTCCCGCTACGAGACCATGTGCGACCCCCGCCTCAACGGCCGCCAGTCGATCGACCTGGCGTTCGAGGTGGCCGAGCTGCTCCGCGGCTGATCCCCGGGGGTCGCCGGGCGCGGCGTAGCCTCCCGCCGATGGCAGGGGGGCCGTTCGGACGAACGTGGGAGCACGACCGCACCACGGTGTGGTTCCTGGCGGTGGCGTCGGCGGTCACCGCCCTGGCCTGGCGAGGCATCACGCGGCCGATGGTGGACACGGTCGGCTACCGCGACACCATCAACAGCCTCGAGCACGGCTGGGGCTGGGTCACCGACCGCACCGTGGGCTACCCGCTCGTGATGATGGCCACCGGCGCCGCCCACGGGTCGTCGCGGGTGCTGTTCTTCCTGCAGCTCGCCATGCACGTCACCACGGTGGTCCTGATGGTGGACGTGGCCCGCCGGGTGGGCGTGGGCCGGCGCGGGCGCCTGGCGGTGGCGGTGCTGCTGTTCGCCCCGGTGGTGCTGCTGCGGGTGGTCCACGAGGGCACCGAGGCGCTCTCGGCGCTCCAGCTCACCTTCGCCTGCTGGCTGCTGCTCACCCCGCCGCACACCCGACCCCGGGCGTGGGCCGTGGTCCTGGGCGTCACCTGCGGCAGCGCCGCGCTCGTGCGGCCGACGTTCACGCTGCTGTTCGTGCCCGCCGCCGCCCTGGCCGGGTGGATGGCCACCGAGCGGCGGTGGCGCACGGCGGCGCTGGTGGCGGTGCCCGCCGTCGCCATCGTGGGCGGCTACATCACCGCCAACGGGGTGCGGTTCCAGTCGTGGAGCACCACCCCGAACATGGCCTACAACCTCAACTCGCGCACCTCCACCTACGTGGAGGAGCTGCCGCCGTCGTTCGAGCCCGGGCGCTCGGTGCTCATCCGCGAGCGCGACGCCGCCCTCCTGGTGGGCGATGCGGTCCCGCCGCAGAACTACATCTACCGGGCCAAGCCCGCCCTCGAGGAGGCCACCGGCCTGTCGGGCCGGGAGCTCGACCGGTGGGTGCTGCGCGCCGACATCTGGCTCATCACCCACAACCCCTTCGCCTACCTCGACGCGGTGAAGACCTCCACGGTGAACTACGCCAACTGCGACTCCCAGCCGGCGATCCTCGGTCTCGGCCGACCGGTGGCGTGGCTCCAGGAGGCGGTCCACCAGGTGCTCCTCGTCGGCTTCGTGGGCGTGCTGGCGCTGGTGCCGGGGCTGGCGCTGGCCGGTCGGATCGGTCGTCGCACCCTCGTGGTGCTGGGCGTGGGCGCCGTGCTCGCCGGGTACAACCTGCTGATCACCGTGATGGTGGAGGCGGGCACCGCCCGCCTGCGGTCCCCCGCCGAACCGATCATGGCGATGATGGCCGTGGTGGCGGTGGCGAGCGTCCGCCACGCGCTCGCCGACCGGCCGTGGCGGAAAGGTTGATCGAACTGGTCGACTTTTGCCACTGTGGTGGGAATTGTTGACCCTGGTGGTCGGTTATTCACCACCAGGTCCGCCGCCGACGGAAGGCACCCCATGCTCCAGCGTGAGATCGATCCGGCCCAGGCCGCCGACATCGACAAGTTCGAACGGGTGCTGGCCGGCTACCTGGCCGGCGAGGTCGACGAGGACGTCTTCCGGGTCTTCCGCCTGACCAACGGCATCTACGGCCAGCGCCAGGGCGGCCACCACCAGATGCTCCGGGTGAAGATCCCCTACGGCGGCGTCACCCCCGAGCAGCTCGACCTGCTGGCCCACCTCTGCGAGGAGTACTCCCGGGGCTGGGGCCACATCACCACCCGCCAGAACATCCAGGTCCACTTCGTGCCGCTGGAGCGGGTGCCCGACGCCATGCGGGAGCTCGCCTCGGTGGGCCTCACCACCCGCGAGGCCTGCGGCGACACCGTGCGCAACGTGATGGGCTGCCACCTCGCCGGCGCCTGCCCGAAGGAGCACCTCGACATCTCGGCGTGGGCCGAGGCCACCTACGAGCACTTCGTGCGCAACCCGCTCGGCCAGCGCCTCCCCCGGAAGTTCAAGATCAACTTCTCGGGCTGCGAGACCGACTGCGGCCAGGCCATGTTCAACGACGTCGGCGTGGTGGCCGCCACCCGCACGCTGGACGACGGCTCCACCGAGGTCGGCTTCAAGGTGTTCGTGGCCGGCGGCCTCGGCGCCAACCCGTTCCCGGCGCTGGCGCTCGAGGACTTCACGCCCCGGGAGGAGCTGCTCCCCACCATCGAGTCGGTCCTGCGGGTCTTCAACGCCACCGGCAACCGGGACAACAAGCTGCGCGCCCGCATGAAGTGGGTCGTGCAGACCCTGGGCTGGGAGGAGACCCAGCGCCGCATCCTGAAGGAGCGCAAGTTCCTGCTGGCCTCGTCGTCGTGGCCCGGCGGCATCCCCGCCGCCGTCCAGAAGGCGGGCGACGCGCCGGCCGGCGTGGCCGAGGGCGTGGCCGTCACGCCCATCGGCCAGGGCACGTCCGTGTCGATCACCGCGCGAGACCCGTACCGGCGCTGGGAGGAGGGCAACGTGGTGCGCGGCGCCGGCAAGGGCACCGTGTCGGCCATCGCCTACGCCAAGCTCGGCGACCTCACCGCCGCCCAGTTCCGGGCCCTCGCCTCGATCCAGCGCGAGCTCGGCGCCTCGGTGCGCCTCACCCCCCGCCAGAACCTGGCGTTCCGGGACCTCACCGAGGAGCAGCTCCCCAAGCTCCACGCCCGCCTGGACGCCATCGGCATGGCCCAGCCCGGCGCCGAGCTGTCCCGAGACGTCGTGTCGTGCCCCGGCGCCGACACGTGCAACCTGGCCGTCACCCAGTCCCGAGGCCTCGCCGACGCGATCGGTGCCCGGCTCGAGGAGGAGGGCCTGGCCGAGGTGGGCGGGATCCGCACCAACATCTCCGGCTGCACCAACTCCTGCGGCCAGCACCACATCTCCGACATCGGCTTCTCCGGCGCCGAGCGCCGGGCCCACGGCCAGTCCGCCCCCGGCTACACGATGCTGCTCGGCGGCTACGTCGGCCAGACCCAGGTGCACTTCGGCGAGCGGGCGCTCCGGCTGCCGGCCAAGAACGCCCCGGAGGCCACGGTGCGGGTGGTGCGCCGCTTCGCCGAGGAGCGGGACGGCGGGGAGACCTTCCGCCAGTGGATCGAGCGCTCCGGCGGCGTGAAGGCCATCGCCGAGGAGCTGGCCGAGCTCGACGTGTTCCCCTCCCCCGAGGAGTCCCCGGACCACTACGTGGACTACGGCGAGACCGGGTCCTACGTGGCCGAGGTGGGCGACTCGGAGTGCGCCACGTGAGCCTCGCCGAGGCACACCGCGTCGACCACACCGACGAGGAGCTCGCCGAGCTGAGCAAGGAGTTCGAGCGCTGGCCGGCCTCGAAGATCATCGAGTGGGCCGTGGACAGCTTCGGTCACCACCTGGCCATGAGCGCCTCCATGACCGATGCCGTGCTCATCGACCTGGCCACCAAGGTCGACCCGGCCATCGAGGTCATCTTCATCGACACCGGCTACCACTTCCCCGAGACGCTGGCCACGGTGGAGGAGGTGCGGCGCCACTACGGCCTCAACCTGCGGATGATGACCGTGGCCCGCCAGGAGGAGGAGCTCTGGGAGGCCGACCCCGAGAACTGCTGCTCGGCGGTGAAGGTCGGCCAGCTCGACCGGGCGCTCGCCAGCAAGGACGCGTGGATGAGCGGCCTGCGCCGAGACGAGGCCGCCACCCGCGGCCAGACCCCCCTGGTGGCGCGGGACCTGCGCGGTCTGGTGAAGGTCAACCCGATCGCCATGTGGACCGACGACGACGTCGAGGCCTACATCGCCGAGCACGACATCATCGTCAACCCGCTCACCCGCCAGGGCTACCCGTCCATCGGCTGCATGCCCTGCACCACCCCGGTGGCGCCCGGCGAGGATCCCCGCGCCGGGCGCTGGCGCAACTCCGGCAAGACCGAGTGCGGCCTGCACCTGTCCTGACCTCGGTGGCCTGCACCGGCGGCGCGGTCGACGGCCTCCCCCGTTAGGGTCCGGCTCCACCACCCCCGGTCGAGCCCAGGAGCACCCCACCGATGACCGAGATCCACGGAACCTGCACGCCCGAGTTCGAGGCGGTGCGCGCTGCGTTCGCCGCCAACTTCGAGCAGGGCCTCGAGCAGGGGGCATCGGTGTCGGTCACCCACCACGGCGAGACCGTGGTGGACCTGTGGGCCGGGCTGGCCGCCGACGACCGCCCGTGGGAGGCCGACACGATCTGCAACGTGTGGTCCACCACCAAGACCATGGCCGCCACGGTCATGCTGGTGCTGGCCGACCGAGGGCTCATCGACCTCGACGCGCCGGTGGCCACCTACTGGCCCGAGTTCGCCGCCAACCACAAGGAGGACGTGCTCGTCCGCCACGTGCTCGGCCACACCGCCGGCCTGCCCGGCTGGAGCCCGGCCATCAGCGGCGACACCCTCTACGACTGGGAGGCCACCTGCTCGAACCTGGCCGCCCAGCCCACCTGGTGGGAGCCGGGCACGCAGTCGGGCTACCACGCCCTGAGCCAGGGCTACCTCGAGGGTGAGATCGTGCGGCGCGTCACCGGCCGCACCCTCGGCACGTTCTTCCGGGAGGAGGTGGCCGAGCCGCTCGGCGCCGACTTCCACATCGGCCTCCCCGAGTCCGAGGAGCACCGGGTGGCCACGATGATCACGCCCGGGGCCGGGCTCGGCGCCGGGGCGGACCTCGACCCGGACTCGATCGCGCTGCGCGCCCTGCTCAGCTGCCCGATCTCGGGCGACGAGTGCAACACCCGGGAGTGGCGCGCCGCCGAGATCCCCGCCGCCGGGGGCACCGGCAACGCC